>NZ_JBHZPI010000060.1:0-1036 GCF_042788025.1 Paenarthrobacter sp. YIM B13468
GGTTTGTCGGGGCGGGTCTGGTGTCCTGGGGCCGATTCGTGGGATCGCTGCGCAGTGTGCCGTGCGCACGGCATGTTCGGCAGCGGAGCCCCGAATCGGCGGGCCGACTCGATGGTCCGGCGTCCGGCAGCGGCCGTCTAAGGGAGCTTCGCGTCCGCCCAGCAGGCGCTCATGCGACCGAGGCCGCAGAGGACGCTGGACCCGACGGGCGGGGCGGCGAGGGGCCGACGTTTTTTGATCTCCCGGGTGGGCGTTTGCTGGGAACGAGCGCTCACGTAGTACCGGGTTTGGAGGTTCGCACTGGGACCTCCAGGGGGCCGGGCCACCTTGGCTCGGGATTTGGCCCGGCCTCCACATTCTTGTTTTGTTTTGACTCCTCCCTGAAAGGGATCACGGCTATGGCTGTTGGTGTTTTCGATCTGTTCTCTGTGGGTATTGGCCCGTCGAGTTCTCATACTGTGGGGCCGATGCGGGCTGCGGCGGTGTTTGCTGCTGAGGTGCGTGAGTCCGGTGTGCTGGGCTCGGTCGCGTCGTTGCGGGTTGATTTGTATGGCTCGTTGGCTGCGACCGGCAGGGGACACGGGACCTTCACAGCTGTCTTGCTGGGGCTCGAAGGCTTCGAACCCGAGAAGATCCTGCCCGATGAGGTGGAGGAACGACTGGCTTCCATTGCCGCGACGGGGAAGCTCAACTTGGCTGCGGGCGTGCTCCTGGACTACGCCGTGGAGGATATGGTGTTGCATCCGTTGACGGTGTTGCCGCGGCATACGAACGGGATGAAGTTTGCCGTGTCTGACGCGGAGGGCAATGTTCTCAGGGAGGCGACGTTTTTCTCGGTTGGTGGCGGGTTCATTGTCCGGGAGGGCGAGGAGGACGCGGCTCGGGCGGAGTTGGAGGAGACAAAGGCAGAGTTGCCGTTGCCGTTCCGGACGGCTGCTGAGTTGCTGGGCAGGTGCGCGTCCAAGGGCCTGGGGATTTCGGACATCATGTTCATCAACGAGCGTGCGTCCCGGTCCGAGGAGGAGATCCGGGAGGG
>NZ_JBHZPI010000007.1:0-209067 GCF_042788025.1 Paenarthrobacter sp. YIM B13468
AAACCTACGTAGGAATCAACCTCCCCGAACCAAACAAACAACCAACCCACTGACTCCACACAGCTTGACAGCCTGCGAGCCGTTGGGATGTGAGAGAGGAACGCCTGGAAGCGGTTGGGATGTGAGAGAGGAACGCCCGAAAGTGGCTGGGAAGTGCGAGAGGATCAGCCGTCGGAGCGGAGCTCGGGTTCCTTCTGCAACCCGGTCAGTCCGTTCCAAGCCAGGTTCACCAGGTGAGCGGCGACCGCCCGTTTGTCCGGTTCGCGACTGTCCAGCCACCATTGGCCTGTCATCGCCACCATTCCGACGAGCATCTGCGCGTACATGGCGCCGTCGGCAGCGCTGAATCCACGGCGGGCGAATTCGTCGGAGAGCAGGTGTTCCACACGCGCGGTGACGTGGGAGAGCAGCGTGGAGAAGGCGCCCTCGGGCTGGGAGGGAGGTGCGTCGCGCATGAGGATCCGGAAGCCGTCGGTGCGTTCTTCGATATAGCCAAGGAGTGCCAGTGCAGCGCGCTCCACTAGGACGCGGGGTTTGGCCTCAGTGCTCAGTGCCTCGGTGATGGAGTCCAGGAGTATCCGGAATTCGGTTTCGACAACTTGCCGGTAAAGACCTTCCTTGGACCCAAAATGCTCGTAGATCACCGGTTTGGACACGCCGGCGCTGGCGGCAATCTCTTCAATGGTTGTGCCGTCCAGGCCCTTGGCTGCGAAGTGCGCCCGGCCAATGCCGATGAGCTGGGAGCGGCGCTGTTGTCCCGTCATCCTCAACCGTATAGGGCGGTCTCCCAGAGCCTCGAGGGTGGCTGCGGGCCGGGGAAGTTCAGTGCGCTTGCTCACGTGTCCATCATGCCCTAACCCGCCGCGCCGCTGATCGGGGCGGGCCGTAAAAGGGCATCTGGAGAGCCGTCAGAGTGGGTCAAGTCGCGAACCATGCAAAGGTCATGGCAAACTAGGTTCTTGTGTGTGCATCCCGGTGACCCGGGAGACCGTCAGGCCCTGCCGCCTGGGGGTGCGAGCATGCACGGTCCGCTCTGGTGTAATGGCAGCACCCCGGCCTTTGGAGCCGTGGAGTATAGGTTCGAATCCTATGGGCGGAACGGTCGGAAAATGCGCTCCACTCTGTACCTGGAACAGCTCGAACGGTGCCTGGGTCCATAGTTGGAATGGCAGCATTCCGAAGCCGGGTTACCCGGGATAAAACCGAGCAAGGAGAGCCAGTACGTGAGCCCCGAAACCACCGGTCCCGCAGCAGTCATCGTCTTGGCTGCAGGTGCCGGGACGCGAATGAAATCGCGGACTCCCAAGATTCTCCACGAAATCGGCGGCCTCTCCATGGTGGGCCACGCCCTCCTCGCCGCCCGTTCCATCAACCCCCTCAAACTTGCCCTTGTTGTCCGGCACGAGCGCGATCGCGTGGCAGAACACGTCTCCGCGCTGGATCCGGAAGCCGTGATCGTTGACCAGGACGAGATCCCCGGCACGGGACGCGCTGTGGAGGTTGCCCTCAAGGCCCTCGACGCCGACGCCGAGCTCACCGGCACCGTGGTTGTCACCTACGGAGATGTGCCCTTGCTGACCGGCGAATTGCTCAGTGAACTCGTGGCAACGCATGAAGCCCAGGCCAACGCCGTAACGGTGCTCACTGCGGTATTGGACGACGCCTCGGGCTACGGCCGCATCCTGCGTGCCGAAGACGGCACGGTAACCGGCATCCGCGAGCACAAGGACGCAAGCGAAGCCGAGCACACCATCCTTGAGGTCAACTCCGGCATTTACGCCTTCGACGCCGCTGTCCTCCGCAACGCACTGACGCAGGTCACCACTGACAACGCGCAGGGCGAGATGTACCTCACGGATGTCCTCGGGCTGGCGCGCGACGCCGGTGGCCGGGTTGCCGCCGTCGTCACCCAGGACCGCTGGCAGGTTGAGGGCGCCAACGACCGCATCCAGCTTTCCGCCCTCGGAGCCGAGCTCAACCGCCGCATCGTCGAGTCCTGGATGCGGGCGGGCGTGACCGTCGTGGATCCGTCCACCACCTGGATCGACTCCACGGTGAGGCTCGATGAAGACGTCCGCTTGCTGCCCAATACGCAACTGCACGGTTCCACCACCGTGGCGAGGGACGCCGTCGTGGGTCCCGATACCACGCTGACCGATGTCAATGTGGGCGAAGGTGCCAAGGTGACCCGCACGCATGGCTCGGGTTCCACGATCGGTGCCGGCGCAAGTGTTGGACCGTTCACGTACCTTCGCCCCGGCACAGTGCTGGGGGAGACGGGCAAGATCGGCGCCTTCTACGAAACCAAGAACGTGACCATCGGCCGTGGTTCCAAACTGTCGCACCTCGGTTATGCAGGTGACGCTGAAATTGGCGAGGACACCAACATCGGCTGCGGCAACATCACGGCCAATTACGACGGCGAGAAGAAGCACCGCACGGTGATCGGCTCGGGCGTGCGGACTGGTTCAAACACTGTCTTCGTAGCTCCCGTGACCGTGGGTGACGGCGCTTACAGCGGTGCCGGTGCAGTCATCCGCAAGGACGTCCCCGCGGGAGCCCTCGCAGTTAGCCTTGCCGCACAGCGAAACGCCGAAGGCTGGGTGCAGGCCAACCGCCCTGGCACCGTCTCAGCGAAACTGGCCCAGGCCGCGCAGGATTCCCTGCTGACCCCCGCCTCCAATTCCTCACAATCCCCAGCAACCACAGAAGAGGGCAAACAGGCATGAGCGAAATTACCGCACACGGCGAGAAGAAATTGATTCTCGCCGCCGGAAGGGCACATCCGGAGCTGGCGCAGGAAATCGCGAAGGAGCTGGAGACAGAGCTCCTGCCCATCGACGCCTATGACTTCGCCAACGGGGAAATCTACGTCCGTTCCGCTGAGAGTGTCCGCGGCACGGATGCGTTCGTCATCCAGGCGCACCCGGCCCCGCTGAACAACTGGCTTATGGAGCAGTTGATCATGATCGATTCCCTCAAACGCGCCTCTGCCAAGAGGATCACGGTTGTTTCACCGTTCTACCCGTACTCCCGCCAGGACAAGAAGGGCCGCGGCCGCGAGCCCATTTCCGCCCGCCTGGTAGCGGACCTGTACAAGACCGCCGGCGCGGACCGCATCATGTCCGTGGACCTGCACACCTCCCAGATCCAGGGCTTCTTCGATGGCCCCGTTGACCACCTGATGGCGATCCCGCTGCTGGCCGACTACATCCGCACCAAGGTGGAGGCGGACAACATCACCGTTGTTTCGCCGGACACCGGCCGCGTCCGTGTCGCCGAGCAGTGGGCGGAACGCCTGGGCGGTGCCCCGCTGGCGTTCGTTCACAAGAGCCGCGACCTCACCGTGCCCAACCAGGCCGTCTCCAAGACCGTTGTTGGCCAGGTTGAAGGCCGCACCTGCGTGCTCATTGACGACATGATCGACACCGGTGGAACCATCTCCGGCGCCGTCCAGGTCCTGAAGAACGCTGGCGCCAAGGATGTCATCATCGCTTGCACGCACGCCGTTTTCTCGGACCCGGCAGCGCAGCGCCTCGCTGATTCGGGCGCGCGCGAAGTGGTTGTCACCAACACCCTGCCCATCCCGGCAGAGAAGCGTTTCCCGCAGCTCACGGTGCTGTCCATCGCACCGTTGATCGCGCGTGCCATTCGTGAAGTGTTCGACGACGGTTCGGTCACCAGCCTGTTCGACGGCAAAGCCTGACGCCGGACTACTGACATGACGGGTCATCCGCCGCCTCCGGGCGTGTGGATGGCCCGTTTTCAGTAATGCAGGTATCCGCTGGTAAACTCTTGGGGATACCTTGGCGAGGGAGAGCACATCCGGTGCGAGTTTTGAACCGGAATTGCGGGTCTCCGTTATCGACTGGGTCTGCATCTCCTTCGACACAGGCGGGCTTGCTGCTGGACAGCAACGGTCGCCGGGCGTAGAAGGTCCACAGACCTCCGCCCTTGCTGATCGACTTGTCCGGAGTTTCCCGGACGCCACAGTAATCAAGGAGTACACATGTCTGAGCAGAAGCTCACCGCAGAACTGCGCACCGAATTCGGCAAGGGTTTTGCCCGCCGCGCACGCATGGCCGGCCAGATCCCGGCTGTCATCTACGGCCACGGCGCAGAGCCGATCCACATCAACCTGCCCGGCCGCGCCACCACCCTGGCCGTCCGCGTTTCCAACGCCCTGCTGGCAATCGACGTCGACGGCGAGCAGCACCTGACGCTCGTCAAGGACATCCAGCGCGACCCGGTTAAGCAGATCATCGAGCACGTTGACCTCCAGACCGTCCAGGCCGGCGAGAAGGTTACCGTCGACATCGCCATCCACGTTTCCGGTGAAGTTGCTCCGGGTGCTGTTGCCAGCCTCGAAGCCACCACGGTTTCCCTTGAGGCCGAGGCAACCCACGTGCCCACCGCCGTCGAGGTTGACATCGAAGGCCGCAAGGCTGGCGAGAACATCCACGCATCGGACCTCGTCCTGCCCAAGGGTTCCACCCTGCTCACTGAAGGCGACACCCTGGTGGTCCGTATCGCCGAGACCGCTTCTGAAGCTGAAGAAGAAACCACCGCAGAAGCGGCTGAGTAGTCTTTGCCTGCATAAGGCAAACGCTTTTTGAGTGGCCGGGTCCCCTTGGGTCCCGGCCACTTTCTTCTTCCCCTCCCGCGTAATCCCGCGCGCCTTCGCGATCCCGATACCCGGCCGGAAAAATTCGCCCAGCGGATTGGCTGACCGGATTTCCTGACCAGATTCCCTAGGATGAGACCATGACTGACACCTGGCTGATAGTTGGCCTTGGCAACCCCGGCAGTGAGTACAGCGACAACCGGCACAACGTGGGCCAGATGGTGCTTGACGAGCTGGCGTCGCGGATGGGCGGCAAGTTCAAGACCCACAAGGCCAGGGCGCAGGTAGTGGAGGGTCGGTTGGGGATTGGCGGGCCCCGCGTTGTGCTGGCCAAGCCGATGACTTACATGAACGTTTCCGGTGGTCCTGTGGCGGGCTTGAGCAAATTCTTCGACATCGTGCCGGACCGCGTGATTGCTGTCCACGATGAGATCGACATCCCCTTCAACACGGTCAAGCTCAAGATAGGTGGCGGCGAGGGTGGTCATAACGGCCTCCGCGATATCTCCAAGGCGCTGGCAACAAAGGACTATTTACGCGTGCGGGTAGGGGTGGGCCGGCCTCCCGGACGTATGGATACCGCGGACTTTGTGCTGCGGGATTTTGCAACGGCCGAGAAGAAGCAATTGCCATTTCTGCTGGATGAGGCGGCCGACGCCGTGGAACTGCTGGTCAATGAGGGGCTGTTGGCGGCGCAGCAGAAGCATCATGCCGCAAGATCTTGAGCAAATCTTGAGGAAAGCCTGAGGAAAGCCTGATGATACGAGGCGCCCTTAGCCCTACAAACTGTCGGCGCCCGGAGGTAGTGTGCATGGTACGCAGGTAAGCGGTGGGGGACCGTCGCGGATGTTGTAGCGAAGGATGCGAATGTCGGCGGAGTTGCTAAGCAGAGGCGGTGGAGGCGCAGCGAGGGCTGCGGCCCCGGACCTTGTTGGCGGTCCATCCGATCGGCAAACATGGTCATTGTTGGCCAGGAGCCAGGATCTGTCCCGGGCCACCAAGCACCTTGAGTCCCCGGAATCGTACGGTGTGGTGCTCACGGGCGAACGGGGAATCGGCAAGTCGGGCTTGGCCCGGGCAGTGATTTCCTCGCTGGGCCCCAAAATCCATAGCCTGCAATTGCGCAACACAGTCGCCAATGGCCAGACTCCCTACGGGTGCCTCGGATTCCTCCTGGCGAGACTGCCGTCCGAGGCCGTCAGTTCGCCCACGGGCATTCTCCACGCGATTACCACCCTGATCCGTACAGAAGCCGCGGGCCGCCAGACTGTTTTCATCGTGGACAATGCCGGCGGTATGGATCCCATGAGCACGGGCGTGCTGCTGAATCTGATGGCCACTGGAACGGCAAAGGTGATCGCCACCGTTCAACGCTCCAGCGATCTCCCCGCTGATTTTCATCGGCTGGTACTTGAGGAGCAACTGGGCGAAGTCCATCTGAACACGCTCAGCGAAGAACAGACGAAGCAGGTTCTCGGTTCGGTGCTGGGCCACTACGTTTCCTCGACCCTGGTTGGCTCACTCCACTCCGCCGTCGGTGGGAATCCGATGCTCCTGCACGCGCTGCTGGACCAGCAGCGCCATTCCGGCAACCTGGTCCTCAACGATTCCGTGTGGACGCTCAGGGACCGGATCAAGCTTGAGGGCGCCACTGTTGTGGAGGACTTTGTCCGTTCCAGGCTGGCGCGCGAACCGCAGGCCAACCGGACCGTCGTCGAGGTCCTCGCTTGCGCGCAGCGCGCGACTCTGGTGGATCTGGCTGCGATCTTTGGCACGGAAGTGCTGGTGGAGATGGAGGAATCCGGGCTGCTCAACGTTGACCGGAACGGCGAGCACTGGGTTTCCCTTCGCGATGCCTACGTGGGCGAGGTTGTTCGGGGCTGGCTGAGTACCCGGCGCCGTCGCGAGCTGAGGCTGATGCTTCTTGGACCCAAGGAGCCGGAGTTGGGTGGGTTGGCTCCGCAGGATTTGCTGAGCTACGCCGCGTGGATGCATGCCTGTGAGGACGAACCGTCGCCGTCGCCCGCGCACGCGCTGGCAGCAGGATGGGCGGCCCTGGATGATTACGACCCCAACTTTGCCATCCAATGCACACTCTCCCTTGATCCGAAAGATCCTGAATGGGTGCCGGGGCAGCGCCTACGGTCAGCTGCCTACCTCATGCTGGATCTGCCCCTGCACGCGGCCCAGGCTTTGGATGAGGTGTCAGAGGCACACATAACAGCTTTGGACCCAATGGAGTTTGCAGAAGTAACGGCTGCCAAATGCCAGGCCATGACATGGATTGACGGCCGCTCGGCAATGGTGCCCGGGGTGATCGCGGCAGCGGGTGAAACCTTGGAAGCCATGGTTTCGAATCCGGAGAAATACACCCCGGAGATGATCATGAGGGCCCGGAACCGGCTCCTGCTTTGCAACTACGAATACCAGACGTATATGGGCGAGTACGCAACTGTGGCCCAGGACCTGGAAGAGGAACTGGCCAAGGACCCGGCCATGGACCGGGAACACTGGCTGAAGTCCGCCTTTTGCCTCATTGAAGCCCGCTGCGTGATGGGCCGGGAACTGGAAGCGCAGCAATTGGCACGTACTGTGTCCCGGCAGCTGGGGAACAATGACAGGCCGGCGCAGTTGGAGGAGTCTTTCGCCCGGCAAGCTTTCGGAGTGCTGCTGCTGTCCGGACAATGGCGGAAATGCATCGAGCTCATGCGGCGGACGCCCTCCACACCTTCGCGCCTGCAGTACCGGGGTGCAATCACCGAACTGGGCGTGGGCCTTGCGTACGCTTACGCCGGGAAGCCTTCTTGCGCGATCGAGCCCCTGCGTTCCGCCGCCGCCCAGCTTGAGCTCCGGCCGGCCATGAACATGGTCAAGGTTGCTTACGCAGCTACCGCCTTTGCCTATGCCCAGCTGGGGAATTCACTCGAAGCCGGACGGTACCTTGACCTGTACCGCACCTGCCGTGGTGTTGGAACATATTTCTCCGAGTCCGTTGCCGAGTTCTGCGCTGAAATGGCAGGGCGATGGATGGGGGATCCGGACGTCAAACAGCGGCTGCTGGCCAGGGTCCATCAGGACGTTGCCAAGCAGCGCTTCACAACTGCCGGGATCTGCCTTTTCGGGGCAACCGTGGAGGGCACGGACGCCGAGTACAGATTGCTGCAAGAGATTGCCGAAAACCGCCAGGGCCCGTTGGCAGAGATCTCCCGTGATCTTGCGCGGGGATCCCTGAATAGGAGTTCCCGTACTCTTCTGGCCGCCGCCGATGCCGCAGCGGCCTTGGATTTGTTGGTTGTCGAAGCCAGATGCGTGGCTATCGCCCTTGATTTTGCCCGTGATGCCGGCGAAACCACTGCTGCCAGGACCGCGCAGCTTAGGCTTGAGCGACTGGAGCAATCGGTTTCGGCGTTGCCGATCCAACCACGCAGTGACGCGCCGGTGTTGACCGAGCGCGAACGGCAAATTGCCAAACTGGCCGGAAAGGGTGTCAGCAATCGTGAAATCGCTATGGATATTGGGGTGTCTGTGCGGACCGTCGAAGGGCACCTGTACCAAGTGTTTACCAAGCTCGGCGTCTCATCGCGAGGCGAGCTCAATGGTCTCCTGTGAGTCGAGGAGTGTAGTTTCCGTCAACCGGGTGCGTGCCCATGCAGGCTGAGCACCTTGTTGGCAGGGACGCGGAGTTGGATCTCGCAACTGAAATATTGAGGCAGGAGGGGGCGGGCGCCGTCCTGCTCCTTGCCGATCCCGGCATCGGCAAAACGGCCATGGCCGCAGAGATCGCCGCGCGCTTGGCCGGCGAAATGGTAGTGATGCGGATCCACGGAAGTCCCGCGCTGTCCGCTGTTCCTTTCGGTGTCTTGGCGCCCTATCTCCTGGACCTGCCTGTGGAACAAGCCACCTCGCCGGTGGCAATCCTGCGCGAGTTTTGGTCCCAGTTCGAGAAAAGGCGGGGAAGCGAAGGTGCAAGGCTCCTTCTGGTTGTAGACGACGCCCATGATCTCGATGAGGCCAGCACACAGATTCTGGCCGAATTGGTGACGGCCGGCTGGGCGAGGCTCGTGGCGACCAGCAGGCCTCGGCCAGGACTTCCTCCTGCCCTGCTCCAGCTCTGGTACGACGGCCTGGCGGAGCGATTCGAACTCCATCCGCTGGAAAAGGAAGAAGTGGCCGAGCTCGCCGGGAAAACATTAGGGGGCTCGGTCATGGCAAGCACCACAGATGTTCTACATGCTGTCTCGGAGGGCAACCCCCTGTTGCTCCGTTGCCTTTTGGAAGATTCAAGAACTGACGGAAACCTGGTGCGTCGAAATGGCGTCTGGTTCCTCACGAGGGCCCTCTCCGGCACCGGTGAGGGCCTCTCTGAAGTGGTTCGGAACAGAGTCCTGCGAACCAGCGAGGCTGAACGGGAGGCGATGTACATTATCGCCTTGTCCGAACCGGTCCCCGCGGCCGTACTCGACGCGCTTGTGGGCAGGGATACGCTGCGCTCGCTGATGGACAACAGGCTCGTGATTTCCAGTAATGGCGCCGGGAGTCCGCTGAAAATGTGGCACCCGATGTATGGTGAGGCGCTTCGCCACATCGTTTCGCCCGCCCGTAGCCTCCAGATCCGCCAGCGCATGGTCCAGCACCTGCCCGCCGAGCCATCCACGGCGGAGGGACTGCTCCGAATGGTGAGTTGGGCGCTGGACTGTGGTGCCGACGTCGACGACGAACAGCTGCTGCGGGCAGCGTTCCTTGCCGCGAAACTGCTGCAGAATCCACTCGCGCTGGAGGCCGCTGCCAAGGTTCGCTCCGAAGCGCTGCGCCCCCGTGCCCGTGCCGTGATGGCAATGGTCAAATACAACGACGGCGACTACCGCAGTGCCGTGAAACTGCTCGGAGAAGATGCCGGGTTCCTGGACGCCGATCCGTCCGGGCCCTTGGGCGCCGGATTGCTGTGGGGAGCTGCAAGGTCCGCAATGGGGGACAGCTCGGGCGACATCCTGGCTGACGCCCACTCTGCCGCTGACGCACTGGTGGCGGGCCTCAGCGCGCAGGACCCTGTGGTCCAGCAGATCCGACGCCATGCGGCAGCTTTGGAATTGGCGGCGCTGGCCCATGACGGCCGCTATGGGGAGCTTCGTGAGGGACTTGCCACGTTCCAGGCAGGTCTGGCCGTGGACGAACCGGATTTCGTCATGAACCAGCTTTTCCTGCTGGCCATGCAGTGCGAGCTCCTGATGGTGGAAGGCCAGGCCGTGCAGGCATTGGAGATGGGCCGGGAAGCGCTGGTGTTGCTGGATGAACACCATGACGACCTCCTGTACTTCACCGACTTCATCCTGGTCCGCTATGCCTTGGCCGCACTGGAGTCCGGGGACTGGGCGGCAGCCGAGACTGCCCTGAACCGCTACGCAGCCAGCTCCGCCATGGGGCTCATAACGTTCGGTGGTGATATCCAGGCGATCAAAGGATTGTCCTTGCTCCGGCAGGGACGTTTGGAACAAGCAAGCGCTGCGCTGACTCCCGCGGTGGAGGCCCTCCGTGTGAAGGACCCGCAGAGGCTGCGCCGCCTAGGCAACGCGCTGGCGTTCTATGCTGCAGCCCGGTCAGGAAACAATGAACTGGCCCAACGCCTGTCCGTGGATACAGCGGTGATCCCGGCTGCAGGCGGCGCCTATGTTGAAGCCCTGGCTGAGATCTTCACCCTGGCCGCCAAGGAGTATGTGAACAAAGGATCAGGGCTGGAGAGACTGCGGAGCCTCCCTGATTCCACGCACCTGCATCAGCTTCCGGGTGTCCTGCTCCAGAACCTGGTCCTCAGGGCAGAGCTGGGGGACATGCAGGTCATGGAAGCCATCCAGGAAACTGCCTCCTCAATGGCTGGGGCGTGGGCAGGCGGCTGGCACACGTTGGCGACCGCCCAAGTGAACGGCGCCGGCGAAGCATTCGTCAACGCTGGCAACCTGCTGGCCGCCGGAGGCATGCCAGGGCCGGCGGCGACAGCTTTCGATAGGGCTGCCATTGCCTTTGACGCAGAGGGCAAACGGCCCGAGGCGCGGCAGGCGGCCGTGTTGCGCGACGTCAGCGAGGCCAGCCTGGGCGACGCACAGCTCCACGACCCCCACACCGACGTAGACCGTTCCGTGCCACTGACCCGGCGGGAACAGGATATTGTGGCGCTGGCCGTTTCCGGACTCACTGACCGGCAGATCGCAGAGAAACTCATGGTCTCCGTCCGCACAGTGGAGGGTCACTTGTACCGCAGCTATGCCAAGCTGGGCATCCGCCGGCGCGAGGACCTTGGGGCCGCTGTCCGCAATTGACGCGCGGCCATTTCAGTAGCCCCGGACGCCCGCAACCACCACGTGGTTGCGGTATTTTACCAATTATCACCAATCAATGGAGTAACCCGCGCCCTACCCCTGCCCGGACCAAGTAGTGCCCGTTCAAAGGACTGAGTACAACAGAGTATCGGGGCCCGAAAACCGCCGTACTAATCGAGTACCGATTACTGGTGTTCTGATTTCCGGCACACGGTTAACTGATCTTGGAAGGAAGGAAAGCCCCAAGCATCCCCCGAATTCCAAATCGAAATACCGCATCGGTGGTCTCTTTGAGCCGATGCTCCGGCCGCCGAGAGGCGGTCCGGCCCTGGACGAAGCCGGCGGCGACAGAGTCTTCTGAGACCGAGACTCTCCCCCCAGCCGTCGCCGGCTTCTAGGCCAGGGATCCCGCAAAATCGCGGAAAGCCTAAATTCTCCCGGACCAAGGGACTGCTGCTATTGGAGTGCGCATGTTGCCGGACCCCTGGCTGGACGAAGACACTGTCACAGTCGGGCTGAGGCCGCCAACATTCCCGGACCGGAAACAGATCCTTGATCTGATCCTCGCAGCAGTACCCTCTCCTTCCACCAACGGCATAGTTGTGATCGGCGACAGCGGATCTGGAAAGAGCCATTTGTTGCTCTCCATCAAAGCAGGACTACAAGACTCCATGGACGTCCGCACCTTCGCCGGCAAAGCGGAACTCCAGACAACCGTCTACGGTGCGTTGAGCGCCGCAGTACAGCCCTCAGGCGAACAAACGGACCTCCCGGGACTTCATGTCCTGCGGGCGCTCACCCAAAGCCTCGGTCCAGCAGGATACCTGTACACACCACCGGTTGCACGGCGTCGAAGCAAGCGTCACCCAGAGCCTAAACGGCCTCCACTGGTCCTCCTCGTGGACGACATCCACTTCGTCGATCCTGCGTCCCTGGCGGTTTTGCTGCAGCTGATGCCGGGATTCGGCGCCACCTTGGTAGCTACGGCCGACAGTCGCCGCCCGCTTCCGCCGGATCTGTACCAGTTGTGGGAAGACGGCTTCCTGGAGCAGTACATCCTGGCTCCCTTCACGTTCAGTGAGGCACAGGCGCTGTGCGAGGACGTACTGGGCGGTAAGGTTCAACGGCGCGCCAGCAGTCTTCTGGCGGCGATGTGCGGGTTCAACGTGGGACTCCTTTGCCTCGCGATCCAGGATGCACGCAACGCCCACCTCCTGGTGCAGCGCGACGGCTACTGGACCATCGACGTACGGGCACATTGCCAATGGCCCGGGGTGGTTGAGCACGTCCGGGCCGATATCTCCCACCATGCTGCGGAAGAATTGAAGGCGTTGGAGGTTATTGCGCTCGCCGAGCCGCTGGCCTTGGATGTTGTTGAGCACAGCTTCGGCCAGAAAGCTGTGGAACACCTTCTTGACGCACGCCACATCCGGGTGCTGCCCGGAAGGCCGCCGCTTGTCCGTACGAGTTCATGGCTTAGGGGCGAGGGCATCCGGCTGTCGGTTCCCCGCTCCCGCAGCACGGCGCTCCGGCTTGGCATCGAGGAGCCCGGACTGACGGCGGATTCCGCGCCCGCCATGCTGCGGTGGATGACGTGGACCCTCGATTCCGGGCTGAGCCTCTCCGACGAACTCATCCTGGCCGCAGCCCCCGCCGCTGACAAACCGTCCACCGCTGAGCTGGCCATCAGGGCTTCGGTGGGTGTCAACGGTCCAGGCCACCGGGATGAAGCCAGGATGCTCCGCGCCAGGGCACTAATTGCTGAGGGCCAACTCAAGGAAGCAGCACCGGAGTTGCGCGAGTTGGAGGGTGAAGGATCGCAGCCGGAGGTGCAGGCCGACGCTGCACGTCGGTTGATGGCATTGAGCCTTCTGGGGGCGGCCTCACCCATGCCGCTGAAGCCCGACGGCGGGGCGCATGGGCCGGCGGCACCCTCGGATCCAGCCGCCCGGGTCATGTGGAATGTCCACCAGGCCGAGCAACTCCTGCTTTCCGGGGACGCTCCCCAAGCGCTGGAAAAGTCTTCCGTAGCCATCACCGCCATCGGCGCCGACCCCGTGCTGGAGATGTTCCGGCCAGGCGTCCTGCTCCGCCACGTGGTCTGCCTGCGGCATAACCTGTCATGGAGCCAGTTGGATGCCCTCCTGGATTGCCCCTGGGCCTACGCGGTGCCAGCGCAGGTGGCATGGTGCCTGGACGTAGCGCGGGGATATGCCCAGCTCAGCCAAGGCCTTCCCCGTGCCGCGTTGCGAACCCTTGAACCCGTTGTGGCTGAACTGCACGACTCCGGCCTGCCGCCGGTTCTGCAGCTGGCATCGGCGATGCTGGCGTACTCCGCGGCGCTGTGCGGTGATTCGGAGCAGGCCACGGCAAGGGTGCAGCAGAGCTTGGTGGCGGCAAAGGACGCAGTCGACCCAACTGGCAAGGGCCTGTTGCCGCAGCTCAGCGCCCTGTTCGTGGCGGCAGCCCAGGACAAGGTTTCGCGCAAGCCCGGCCATTTGTTTGCGGTAGCCGAGGCATTCCATGACCGGCAAAGTCCTTTGATGGAAGCCGAGGCGTTGACCCTCATGATGCTCAACGCAAGCAGGTCCGCCGTCGAGGACCTTGTAGTGCAGCGCCGCCTTAGTGAGCTTGCCGCCTCGTTGCAGGGCGCTGGCGCGGCGGCGACGGGAACCTTCGCATCGGCTTTGCTGGGTAATGACCCCAGGTTGCTTGAATCTGCTGGCAGGAGCCTTTCCGGGGACCGGCAATTCGCACAGGCGGCCCTCTGTTACGCCCGGGCGGCCAGTGGCTACGAAGCCAGGACCCGCGGCGCGGCAAGCCGCCGCGCCTGGACGCTGATGGAGCGGCTGCACGGGGCTTTCGACAATGATGTTGCTCCGCCGCTGGGATGGCTGCCCGGTACTGCAGGACATTGACGTGCTGAACGGCACATCTCCGGGGAGGTCGCGCCGTGGGATAATTGAGTGTCCCTGAAGGATTTCCAAGGAGCGCCCCTTGACTGTCGTATCAACTCCCGCCTCACTGCAGCAGTCCGTGGTTCCTGCCATGGACAGTGCGGAGGTGCTGCGGATCCGGAACGACTTCCCGGTCCTGGACCAACTGGTCAACGGAAAGCCGTTGATCTATCTCGATTCCGGGGCCACGTCGCAGAACCCTTTGAGCGTGATAGAGGCCGAGCAGGAGTTCTACGAGCAACGCAATGCCGCGGTACACCGTGGCGCGCACCAGCTTGCGGTGAGCGCGACTGAGGTTTTCGAGGACGCCCGCCAAACTGTCGCGGACTTTATTGGTGCCCAGTACGAGGAAACCGTGTGGACGTCCAACGCCACGGAGGGCCTGAACCTCATCAGCTATGCGTTGTCCAACGCCGCTTTGTGGGCTGCACAGGGCCGGGGCAGTTCGGCGTTGAAGGAGCTGGCCATCGGCCCCGGGGACGAAATCGTGGTCACGGAGATGGAGCATCACGCCAACCTGATCCCCTGGCAGGAGCTCGCTTTCCGGACCGGAGCCACACTCAAGTACATTCCCATCACCGATGCTGGCAGCCTTCGCCTGGACGCCGCGGAAGAGATCGTGGGGGAGCGGACCCGCTTGCTGGCTTTCACCCACGCCTCCAACGTCCTGGGAACCATCAACCCGGTTGCCGAACTCGTGGCTCTCGCCCGACGCGTGGGTGCGTTGGTGGTCCTGGATGCTTGCCAATCAGTGCCTCACATGCCCATTGACGTCAAGGACCTGGACGTCGACTTCGCGGTATTCTCGGGCCATAAGATGCTCGCTCCCACGGGCGTCGGCGTCCTGTACGGCAAGCAGGAACTCCTGGACGTCCTCCCGCCATTCCTCACCGGTGGCTCCATGATCACCACGGTCACTATGGAACGCGCCGAATACTTGCCTGCTCCACAGCGCTTCGAAGCCGGGACCCAGCGCATCTCCCAGGCGGTTGCCCTTGCCACAGCCATTAACTATCTGTCCGAAACCGGGATCGACCGCATCCATGCGTGGGAAGCCACGTTGGGTCAGCGACTGGTTAAGGGACTTGAGGGCATCGACGGCATCCGCGTGGTGGGTCCTGCTTCCGGTGCGGAACGCATCGGACTGGCCGCGTTCGACGTCGCCGGTGTCCATGCCCACGACGTCGGCCAGTTCCTTGACGAACGCGGCATCGCCGTCCGCGTCGGCCACCATTGCGCCCAGCCACTTCACCGCCGCTTGGGGCTGACTGCCACCACTCGGGCAAGTACGTACCTTTACAACACCACGGACGACGTCGACGCCTTCCTTGACGCCGTGTCTGGCGTTCGGGCCTATTTCCAGGCCTGATTCTTGCGGCAGCACCGCAGCCGCTCCCCACAAACTTCCACGAACGGGTAACCAGCACCATGAGTCTTGACCAGCTGTACCAGCAGATCATCCTGGACCACTCCAAGCAGCGGCACGGCAGCGGGCTCGCAGACACGGAAGCCCCAACGGGCACGTCAACCGGGCAATCCCATCAACTCAACCCGGTCTGCGGGGACGAGGTAACGCTCCGTCTGGCTGTTGCCGATGGAACGGTCAAGCAGATCAGCTGGGACGGCGCAGGCTGTTCCATCTCCATGGCGTCGGCCTCAGTGTTGACAGACCTTGGCGAAGGAATGTCGGTCGAAGAACTGCACGCCGTGATCGATAACTTCCGCGAAGTCCTCCGCTCGCGTGGAAAGGTGCAGGCGGATCCAGAGATTCTGGGAGACGCCGCCGCGTTCGAAGGCGTGGCCCGCTACGCCGCCCGGGTCAAATGCGCCATGATTTCGTGGGTTGCTGCAGAGGACGCGCTGAACCAGGCAACGGCCTAGTAGCCCGGGGCTAAGCGCGGTTGAAGACGTCAGGTACGCCGTCGCCGTCGTCGTCTCGCTGTTCTTCCGCCTGAACCAGGCGGTACCGCCGGTTCCGGGCCCGGAGCACGACGGCGGCCAGCAGCGCCGCGGTCAGGGAACCTGCCAGGATGGCCACCTTGGCGTGGTCGTTGTGGGCAGACCCGGTGCCGAAGCTTAGCTCGCCGATCAACAGGGAGACGGTGAATCCGATCCCGGCCAGCAGTGCCAGCCCAAAGAGGTCGATCCACGCAATGCTGGAATCCAGGCTCGCGCGGGTGGTTTTGGTCACCAGGAACGTGGTGCCAAAGACGCCAATGGCCTTGCCCAGTACCAGCGCGGCAACAATTCCCACGGCCACCGGATCAGTGAGCGCGGCCCGCATGCCGTCGAAACCGCCCAGGGCCACTCCTGCAGAGAAAAAGGCGAAGACGGGTACGGCGAATCCGGCCGAGAAGGGGCGCAGCCGGTGTTCGAAGTGTTCAGCGAGACCCTCGGCCGGTTCACCCTTTCTTCCGCTGTTGAAGACAGGAACCGCAAAGCCGAGCAGCACCCCGGCGACGGTGGCGTGGATGCCGGAGGCATGGACGAGGCCCCACGTGGCCACGGCAAGGGGGAGCAGGAAGTACCAACTGCGGATCCGCTTCTGGACCAGGAAGGTGAACAGGGCCAGCGGTACCAACGCGGCCAGGAGCATGAGGGGCTGGATCCCCGTGGAGTAGAAGAAAGCGATGATGCCGATCGCGATGAGGTCGTCCACCACTGCGAGGGTCAGCAGGAAGGTCCGCAGGGCTGCGGGAAGGTGCGTGTTGATCACGGCAAGGACGGCCAAGGCGAAGGCGATGTCCGTTGCCGTGGGGATGGCCCAGCCTTTGAGTGTCTCCGAGGCCGAGCCTAGGTTGAAGAGGACGTAGATCAGCGCGGGGATGAGAACCCCACCAACGGCCGCGGCAACGGGGACAACGGCCCGGGCAGGTTTGCGGAGTTCCCCGGCGACGAACTCCCGTTTGAGTTCAAGGCCTGCGAGGAAGAAGAACACAGCGAGCAGGCCGTCGGAGGCCCAATGCCCGAGGCTCAGCTGCAGGTGCCAGGGCTCATAGCCTATTTTGAGGTCGCGTAATGCGAAGTAACTGTCAGCGGCGGGGGAGTTTGCCCAAATCAGCGCGATGACTGTTGCGCCAAGAAGGAGGGCTCCGCCTACGGTCTCTGTTCGGAGTATCGAGAGGATGCGGCGGTACTCGGGGTAGCTGGAGCGGCTGAAGACGGTGGTGGTCATGGATTGTTTGGCCACGGAGGCTCCTGTGGGTCGAGTGGTCTAAGGGCAGGCATCGCAAAGACACCGCCGACCAGACTTCCCGGCACACCAAGTTCCATTCTACCCAACTAGGTAGCAGTAGAGCGCGTTATGAGGGCTCAAAACGCGCACTACTGCGACCTAGTTGGGCTGGGACGAGCGTCAGGCGACGAGCCCGGCGATCCCGATGGCCGCCGTCGCGAGTCCCAGCACCATGGAAATGGACACCAGGACCACGTGGACTGTGAGGAACCTGGTGGCCTTGCCGGCGGAGTCGCGGGCGCGGGGGTCCTTCATGACGCGCTTCAGGAACTGCGGCCACACAACCAGCGACCATACGCCGGCAACGATCAGGACCCAGCCCAGAATGGCAGGGAGCTGCATGCTAGTGGCTTTCGAGCCAGGCCTGCGCCTGCTGGGACTGGATGTTCAGGGCCTTGCCAACCATCGGCTCAGCAGCATCAGCAATCTTGCCGCCGAGGAACGGAACCGACGAGGACACATTGCCCTCGAGCTCGATGCGGGTGTTCGCGCCTTCAGCAACCAAACGCTGGACGGCGGTGACATCAAGCGGGGCACCGGAGACCTTCAAGGCAATCTTGCTGGCGCGGGAGCCGTCTGCTGCGGGCGCCTCCCACTGCTCGGTCTGCGTGACGGTCAGGCTCTCGCCCACGAACTTGCGGGCGATATCCGGCAAGCGGGTAGTCGGGAGCGTACGAACCGTGGTGGTGCTGAAAGCGCCGGCAGGGTCGCCGTCGATCGTGAACGATTCCAGGGAGCCGCCCACCAGTTCGCTCGTGTGACGCAGGAAGTCTTCGTCGACAAATACGGCCGCTACTCGGTCAACGCTGTGCGGCAGGGTGGTGGATGCACTCAGGGCCATGGGTCCTCCGTGGATATGTTGGTGGTGAAGCTCTTTTAGCTCACAACATCCTACGGGGTGTCCGAGGCCACTCCGGAACCGGCCTGTTGTTCACGTTCATTCGGGGCCGCTTCCTGCTGTGCCTCCTGAAGAGCGGAGGCGGCAGCCGAAATGTTCCGTGCCATCGACGGGAAAATGATCCCGTGGAAGGGGTACACGCCCAGCCAGTAGAACCTGCCCGCCAAACCGCGGGGAAAGAATATGGCGCGCTGCTTGTAAAGGCTCCCGCCGCCGTCGGGCTCCACTGCCAACTCAAGCCATGCACGCCCGGGCGCCCGCATCTCGGCCCGGAGGCGCAGCAAATGTCCGCGGTCTATGGCTTCCACCCGCCACCAGTCCACCACTTCGCCGCTGCCCAGCTTTTTCGGATGCCTCCGGCCGCGCAGCAGCCCGGCGCCACCGGTGAGCTTGTCCAGCCATCCACGCACCCGCCATGCCAGCGGCAGGGAGTACCAGCCGTTCTTGCCACCGATGCCCTCAATGATGGTCCACACATGCTCAGGCTTCGCGTCGCTGTGGAAGGTCCGCTCGTCCAGGAAGACCTTGTAACCGGCCCAATCGGGATCGCTGGGAAGAGGGTCGGCGTCGATTCCGGCATTTGCCCAGGTAGTCTCCACCTGCCCGTCCCGTTCCTTGCCCAAAGCCAAGGCGACGGCACGGCGGTAGGGCGTCAGGCCGCCGTCGGGCTGCGGAATGTAATGATCGACGTCGTGCTCCCGCGACACTGCGTCGTGCTGCAGCGACTGCACCAGCGGCAAGGACATGGACAGCGGAATGGGCGTCACCAGTGCAACCCAAAGGCCGGCGAGCTTGGGCGCCGGAACCGGCAGGGCGATTACCAAACGGCGGGGCAGGCCTCGCTCCACGGCGTACTCGTTCATCATGTCCTTGTACTTCAGGACGTCGCGGGAGCCGATATCGAACGTCCGGTTCAGGCCGTCGGGAAGCGTGGCAGCAGCCACAAGGTAGTGCAGCACATCGCGCACGGCGATGGCTTCGATCCGGTTATTGACCCAGCTGGGTGCCGGCATGACGGGCAGGGTATCGGCCAAGTGGCGGATCATCTCGAACGACGCCGAACCCGAACCGATGACGACTCCCGCCTGGAACACTATGGAATTCACCTCGGATTCAAGGAAGACCCGTCCGACGGTCTCACGGGAACGCATGTGCGTAGAGAGCTCTGCGTTCTCCGGGTGCAGGCCGCCGAGGTAGATAATCCTGTTGACGTAGGCCCGGGTGGCCGCGTCTGCCACGAGTCGCGCCATGGCTTCTTCCTTCGCCTCGAATCCACTGCCCGAAGCCATGGAGTGAACGAGGTAATAGAGCACATCCACACCCTGGAGCGCGTTCTCCAGGCTTCCCGCGTCGGAGAGGGAATCCGTGATGATTTCGACGTCGTCGTGCCATGGAACGTCGGCGATCTTCTGTGGGGAGCGGACCACCACCTTCACGCGGTGGCCAGCCTCGAGAAGCCGAGGGACCAGGCGGCCTCCGATGTAACCGGTGGCGCCCGTGACAAGGACGGTCTTGGATGCCTGGTTTGGCGATGACTGGTTTGGGGATGACTGCAAAGGAACTCCTGGGCTGGAGGGAGGGGTAGGCTGGAATGACCCGGCATTCATTCGAATTTCCGGGCATTTGTGTTGCCTGCCCTTGGACCCACCCTAGGAGTTTCAGCCATGAGCCTCAACGGTCTGCGCCGCGCACTGGCGGAGGACAAGACTTTTGCGCGCGTCCGAACCGAGGCTCAGCGGCCCTTTTCGGCCCGGAGCACGGACTACCAAATCAGCGCCCCTACCGGGATGCGGGCAGTTCTGCTCGCAGAAATGGCCGATGGCCTGGCTGCCCAAGGAACTGAAGCCGGCAGCACGCCTGTTGTGCTGGCGGTTACCGCCACCGGGCGTGAGGCCGAAGACCTGACAGCGGCGCTCGCCTCCTATCTCCCCGCGGACTCCGTGGCCACTTTCCCCAGTTGGGAAACCCTCCCGCACGAGCGCCTCTCACCGCGCTCGGACACCGTGGGCCGAAGGCTCTCCGTCCTGCGCCGCCTGGCCCACCCTGAAACCTCGACGGCGGCACCCTTGCGTGTGGTGGTTGCGCCGGTTCGCGCTGTGGTCCAGCCGATTGTCGCCGGTTTGGGCGACCTCGTCCCCGTCACGCTGCAGGTAGGGCAGGAACGCTCCTTCACCGATGTTGTCCGTGCGCTGTCCGACGCTGCCTATGCCCGGGTTGACATGGTGACGCACCGAGGCGAATTCGCGGTTCGCGGAGGCATCCTGGATGTTTTCCCGCCCACGGAGGACCACCCCATCCGTGTGGAGTTCTTCGGCGATGAGGTTGACCAGATGCGCTGGTTCGCCGTAGCCGATCAGCGCTCGCTGTCTGCACCCGGGATCCACCACCCGACTGAACTGCATGCGCCCCCGTGCCGCGAAATCCTGATCACACCCTCCGTCATGTCCCGTGCAGCCAAGCTCAAAGCCGATATGCCGGCGGCGGCTGACATGCTCGAGAAGATCGCCGGTGGGATCGCCGTTGAAGGCATGGAATCCCTGGCCCCGGTGCTGGTGGATGCCATGGTCCCGTTCGTGGAGCAGCTTCCGGCCGGGTCCCTGAGCGTGGTCATCGAACCGGAAAAAGTACGCACCCGCGCGCACGACCTCGCTGCTACCAACGAAGAGTTCCTGGAAGCCGCTTGGTCAACGGCGTCCGACGGCGGCTCAGCGCCCCTGGATCTGTCCTCCCAGGCGTCCACTGACTTGCACGCTGCGAGCTTCCGTTCTCTGACCGACACCCGATCCGCGGCGTTGGAACACGAGGTCTCCTGGTGGTCCATCACCTCGCTCGCGACTGATGAGGACCTGGTGCTGGACATCGACGTCCTGAACCTCCATGCCCGGGAACCGCGCGGTTACCAGGGCGAGGTCGCGGAAATGCTGGACTTCATTGGCTCCCGCGTCCGGGAGCAATGGCGCCTGGTAGTTGTTACTGATGGTCCGGGACCGGCGCAGCGCCTGGTTGAGCTGTTCCACGACGCCGACATCCCCTGTGCACGCGTGGACTCGCTGGATAAGGATCCGCAGCCAGGCATCATCGAGGTGACCACTGCCGCCGTCGGACGAGGTTTTGTCCTTGACGGCCTCAAACTGGGCCTCTTGACTGAAGCGGACCTGCTGGGGCGGGCCACTGCCAGTTCCACCAAGGATATGCGTCGGATGCCGTCCAAGCGGCGGAATGCCGTGGACCCGTTGCAATTGCACGCAGGCGACTTTGTAGTCCATGAGCAGCATGGAATCGGCCGGTTCGTTGAGCTCATTCAACGCAAGGTGACCGGTACATCGTCTTCGGATACTGGGCTGCGTGAATACTTGGTGCTGGAGTATGCGGCATCCAAGCGCGGCGCTCCGGGGGACCGTTTGTTTGTTCCCACGGACCAGCTGGACCAGGTCACGCGCTACGTCGGCGGGGACACCCCTGCACTGAGCAAGATGGGCGGCGCTGACTGGGCCAGTACCAAGTCCAAGGCCCGCAAGGCCGTCAAGGAGATAGCCGGAGAGCTCATCCGGCTCTACTCGGCCCGGATGGCATCCCGCGGACACGCCTTCGCCCCGGACACCCCGTGGCAGCGCGAGCTCGAGGAAGCGTTCCCGTATGTAGAGACCCCGGACCAGCTGACCACCATCAACGAGGTCAAGGCGGACATGGAGCGGGAAATCCCGATGGACCGCCTGGTTTCCGGCGACGTCGGCTACGGCAAAACCGAGATCGCAGTCCGAGCGGCCTTCAAAGCTGTCCAGGACGGCAAGCAGGTAGCGGTCCTGGTGCCCACCACGCTGTTGGCCCAGCAGCACTATGAGACCTTCACCGAGCGTTTCTCGGGATTCCCGCTGCGCGTAAAGCCCCTTTCGCGGTTCCAAAGCGGCAAGGAAGCCAAAGAAACAGCCGAAGGCGTCAAGAGCGGCGCCGTCGACGTCGTGATCGGTACGCACCGGTTGCTGTCCAAGGACTTTGAGTTCAAGGACCTGGGGTTGGTGATCGTGGATGAAGAGCAGCGCTTTGGTGTGGAACACAAGGAAGCACTGAAGAAAATGCGCACCAACGTGGATGTGCTCGCGATGAGCGCGACGCCGATTCCACGTACCTTGGAAATGTCCCTGACAGGCATTCGTGAGACGTCCACCCTGGCAACCCCGCCGGAGGAACGCCACCCGGTGCTCACCTATGTGGGTCCCTTCACGAACAAGCAGACGTCAGCCGCAATCCGCCGTGAGCTGATGCGCGAGGGGCAGGTGTTCTTCGTGCATAACCGTGTTTCCTCGATTGAACGAATTGCAGCGCAGATCCGCGAGCTGGTTCCGGAGGCCAGGGTTGAAGTGGCGCATGGGCAGATGTCCGAGAGCCGCCTCGAGAAGATCATTGTGGACTTCTGGGAGAAACGGTTCGACGTTTTGGTCTGCACCACCATCATTGAGACCGGGCTGGACATCTCCAATGCCAACACCCTGATTGTTGACGGCGCCGACAAGTACGGACTTTCGCAGCTCCACCAGCTCCGTGGCCGTGTTGGTCGTGGCCGTGAACGTGCCTACGCCTACTTCCTCTATCCCTCGGAAAAGCCCCTGGGCGAGGTAGCCCTGGAGCGACTCAAGGCCGTGGCGGCTCACAACGAGCTCGGCGCCGGTATGCAGTTGGCTATGAAAGACCTCGAAATACGTGGTGCGGGCAATCTGCTCGGCGGGGAGCAGTCCGGCCATATCCAGGGAGTGGGCTTCGACCTTTACATCCGGCTCGTAGGCGAGGCTGTTGCCGAGTACCGCGGCGAGGCCGAGGAAAAGGCAGCCGAGATGAAGATCGAACTGCCCGTCAACGCCCACTTGCCGCACGATTATGTGCCCGGTGAGAGGCTGCGTCTGGAGGCCTACCGGAAGTTGGCGGCTGCTGTGACCAACGAGGCCATCGATGAGGTCCTCGCCGAACTCGTGGACCGCTATGGTGAGCCGCCCTTGCCGGCACAGAACCTCATCGCAGTGGCCCGCTTCCGGGTGGGGGCCCGCGAAGCCGGCCTGTCCGACGTCGCGCTCCAAGGAAACTTCATCCGCTTCTCGCCGGCGCAATTGCCCGAGTCCAAAACCATGCGCCTGAACCGCATGTACCCGGGTTCCCAGGTCAAGCCTGCTCTGGATGCCGTGCTGATTCCCAAACCGAAAACGGCCAGGATCGGCGGCCGTGATCTCCAGGACGCAGAGATCCTCCAGTGGGCCAACAACGTGATCGAAGCGATCTTCTCAGACGTACCCGTAAAGGCAGGCTAACCGAATGATGGGAGGACACCACGCCGCGTCAGGAGCCGCGGCGTGGATAGCTATTGCCTCGACCGGTCCCTACGCCCTGGGCTGGTACCCGCTGGACTCAACTGGCATCCTCATCGGGGCCATGGCGACGGCGGGCACAGCCTTGGTGTGCGACTGGGACCACCGGCACAGCACCATAGCGAATTCGCTGCCGCCGCTGTCCAATGTGATTGCGGTGGGCATTGAGAAAGCCAGCGGCGGCCACCGGCAAGGGACCCACTCTCTGTTGGGAGCCTCGGCCTTTGTAGTGCTGGCGGCCATGGCAGCACAATTTCAGATGGTTACACCGGCAGGGAAGCTCTCCGTTGGCGCTGGTTTGCTGTGCATGTTCATGATCAACCTGGCAGCCAAGGCTTTGAACCTGTTTCCGAAGTCGGGCTGGATTACCAACTGGCTGTTCGCCGTGGTGATGGCTGGCCTGGTGACCTGGTTTGCACCGGATCAATGGGGTTGGTTGCCGCTGTCAATGCTGACGGGCGTCGTGGTCCACATTGTCGGGGACATGATTACCGTAGGCGGCGTACCGTTGCTGTGGCCGATCGTTATCAAGCCACCTAAATTCCTGCGGAAATCTCTGATCAGCGGCATCTGGCGGGCCAACGGAGCCTTTTCGATTCCGCTGCTGGGAAGGGCCGGATCACGACGCGAGTGGCTGGTGCTGATTCCTGTCAGCGGATACGCCATGGTGGGCATGGGCGCGGCGGGCTGGGCTCTCGCTGGGCAGCACTGGCCGGCTATTTTCTCTGCGCTGGGCGGGATGCTGCAGCTGCCCTAGCCGGCCGCGCATCGGCTCCGCCAAAAAGTACGGCTGCCAACCAACAAGAATGGCCCGGGCATTCGCCCGGGCCATGTCATGTTGCGTGAAGTCTAGCTTTCGCCAGCGGAGTCCGAGCGGCCAAGGATGGTCTGCGGAATCCAGAATGCGAGGGCGAACAGGCCCAGGCAGACGGCCATCGGCCACGGGTTGTCCAGGGTGAGGAAGGACAGGGAGTAGATGGCGCCCAGGAAGAGCACGATCACAACCAGGAACAGGACGATGCTTGCGCCGAGGTTGTTCTCTTTTTCAATTGGGGCGCTTGTTGCGTTCTTGGACATTCATTCCTCCTCGGCCCCGCAGGGCTCAAAATCTGTGGCGGTTGCGGATGCCTCAGTAATCCGATGAACCCTGTTCACCTTTGACAATGGCTATTCCGGAACTCGCTCCGATACGTGTTGCACCAGCAGCAATCATAGCCTGTGCGTCAGCCAGGGACCGCACTCCGCCAGACGCTTTGACGCCAACATCGGGCCCAACGGTCTTGCGCATCAAGGCAACGTCTTCAACAGTTGCTCCGCCGCCGTTGAATCCAGTGGAGGTCTTGACGAAGTCAGCCCCTGCCTCCACGGCGGCTTCGCAGGCGATGACCTTCTGTTCATCGGTCAGCATGGACGTCTCGATGATGACCTTCAGTATCGCTTCGCCGGCGTGGACAGCTTCGGCGACGGCGGTGATGTCATCCACCAAAGCACCCTTGTCATTCGCGCGGGCGGCAGCCATGTTGATCACCATGTCAATCTCATCAGCGCCGTCCAACACGGCACCGCGCGCTTCGAACGCCTTGACGTCGCTGGGCGTGGCGCCCATTGGGAACCCAATGACCGAGCAGGTCAGTACTCCGGATCCTTTGAGGGCCTTCGTGACGGTCTTGACCCAGATCGGATTGACGCAGACGGACTTGAATTTGTACTCGACGGCCTCGGCGCACACCTTCAAAACCTCGGCCTCGCTGGCCTCCGGCTTCAACAGTGTGTGGTCGATGTACGAGGCGATGCTTGCAGGCGCGACGGCTTCTTTGCTCATGGGATCCTTCCGTGCCGGGCGTGGCCGGCCCGATGGCCGCAGGGTTGTCACTGCCCGTCAAAGGACCATCTTGCCACATGGTCCGATTGCCAGGCCGGTTGTCCACAGAGGCACGTGGAGGGGGCAGCTAGGCCGCCATTGCGGGCTGCTGGTTGCCGCCCCATGCACCTAATAGCATCCCTGAGGCACACAGCATCGCGGAGGACTCGGCGGAGAGGAGAAGGCCCAGTCGGAGACCATCGCAGGAAGCGGCGTCGCCGATCGCCCAGATGCCCGGCACGGAGGTGGCGAGGTCGCGCCCTACTGCGATGCCGCCGTCGGACGCAATCAGGAGACCAGCGCTTTCGGCGAGTTCGCTGCGCGCTATACGTTCCTCGGCGAGGACCACAAGATCGCCGTTCATGCTGCTGCCGTCCTCGAAAACGATGCCGGTCCCGGCCAGGACGGAAGCTGGTATGCCGGCGCCGGCGACGGAAGCAATGACTGCGGCAGGGCGGAGGGTGGTGCGGACGGGACGGACCCCGCGGGCCCGGAGTACGGCCTCTGCCTGGCCCGCTGCGGGACCATTGCCCACGAGGATGCCCAACGGCCGCCGGCCAACGATTTTTGTAACGTCCTTGACCGCTTCACCGATGTTCGCGGCGTCATCGATGGTGGAGTAACTCAGGCCCGCTTCGGCGCCCGCGACCGGCGGGAGGCTTGGAGCTGAACCCGTAGCGATCACCAGCTGGTCGTATGAGAACTCCATGCCGTCCACGGTGGTGACGATCTTCGCTTCGGTGTCAATGAAACTTGCGGCCTGCCCGAACCGGACCGAGACCTGCGGCAGTTCGGCCAGTTCCAACAGCGCCTCGGGGCATACGTCGCGATTGCTGAGCACGGTAATGGTGCCATCGAACGGGCGTTGCCGGGAACCTGAGCCGCTGCCCGCCAGCCGCCGCACCAAAGCCTGGGCTGCTGGACCTGCGCCTGCAATGACAACGTGAACGGGTGTGGAGGACATGTTTGGCCCTTTCGCTGGCGTGACCTGTTGATCATCAGCGTAGGATGCCGGTTTTTCGCGGGTGTTTCCCTCTTGTTGCCATCTTTTGCAGATCCGTAGTGCGCTGTTTACCCGCCGGTAATAATGTGGATCACAGTGGAGTTCAGTACCGTTCCAGTAACTCCCGCAAACCGTTGGCAGCGAAGCTGGCCACGGCCTCAGCCCGGTCAACGAAGCCGTGGGCACCCACTGGCTCCACCGAGGCCAGAAGCGCTGCGGCGTCGGCCAGTGCCATTGTCAGGTCGGCGCTCAGGCTGCCCACGCGCAGTCCGTCCACCTTCAATAGAGCCTGGCGCGAGTCGGTCCAGGCATCCGGACCGGGGTCATCCCGCAACGTACGCGTCAAGGACACGTCCTGCCAACCGCCGTCGAGCCTGATCCGTGCACGGTACGTGACGTCGTGGTCTTCCGTTTCAACGCGTCCATCCGAGAAAAAGACGCGGCCGCCGAAGTGCGGGTGCTCCAGGAATCCGGTGAACTGCGGGGACACAGTGGAACCGGCCGTGGGCAGCACGACGGTGGCTTTGAACGCCAGGGGTGAGCCGTCCAGTTCTCCTCGCAAGGTGTCGTTGAAACGGACGCCCGCCGCAGGTTCTGTCATGGCGGTGCAACTGGCGTCCTTCGGGACGCCGGCTGGCGTCATGGCGTCCAGGTACGCCCGGGCGTCCCGGTAACCCATACCGATCAGGGTGTCGGCGTCGATCCTTCCCAGATAGAATTCCGGGTCCAGCGGGAGCGGATGTTCAGGACGCACCACATGCAGCACAAACTCGCGTCCAGCCGCGCTTGCAACCTCGAAATCAGCGAGAAGTGCTCCCATCGCGCTCATTTCGATCATGTGGACGTACTGCTCCAGGGGCCCGTCACCCCAATATGGCGAGTTGCCGATGCACCAAATCAGCCACACTTCCTCCGCTCCCCGACGCAGGGCTTCGGCTACATTGGCATCGCGCATCCAGACGGCATCCGTCCAGATCTTTCCATCCCGGCGCAGCGGTGTCAGGAAGATGGGCAGTGACATTCCCGCGGCCATGAGCTCCGCGTCAATCGCTGTGGCATCGATGGCGTGGCAGCGCTTCTCTGTGAACTCCACCACGTTGAAGGAACCTTCGACGGCGCCCGGTTCCGCCGCGCGGCCACGGATAGTCGCGTCGTTGATCCCCAAGGCGGGAAAGACCTTGTTCAGGATTCCGTCCGCGTCACCAATAGCGGGCAGCGCCCAGGGACCCTTGAGGTAGTCACCTACCGGCAGGGCCGAGCCGAAGTCCTTCACGTTCACGCCGGACCAGCGGGTGCACATTTCTTCGGGCGACACTCCGGACAGCAGCATCCCCGCCGTCAGGATCCCGCCGGAGCTGCCGTCAACATGGTGGAACTCCAAGCCCTCCTCGGCGAGCGCCCGCATGACGCCGGCCTGCCAGGCCACGCGCATCCCGCCACCGGCGAGCACCAGAGAACGTTTCACGGTTCGGTTCCTCCGGCGGTACCGCCGCCGGCGGTGCCCCCTGAACCTGTGCTTCCACTGATCCTGCGCCAATAGGCGAACAGGAGTGCCGCCGTCGCGAGGTCAAAGAAGGCGACCAGCAGCGCTGCGGGTGAGAAGACGCCGTTCAGTACACCGATCCCCACGGCGCCGAATGCCCCGGTTTTCTGCAGCCCGGACCAGAGCACCACCTCGGGGGACGGGACGGCATTGAGTAGGGTGTGGAGGAGCAGTCCGCCTACAACCACCATGAACATCCCGACTGTGCCGAAGAGTTGTTGCATACCGGGGGTGGGATCGGCACCGATCAGTGGCAGCACTTGTCCGCCGAAGGGTATCTGCGCGGCACCGGTCAGGACCGTGATGATGGCGATCGCTGCGAGGACGGCGCGCAGCGGATCGGCGGTGGCCCAGGCCCAAACGCCAGGGCGCGACGGGTGGTGGGGCACGGGCTGTGCCGGCTGGTGGGCGGTCATGCGAAGGACTCCAGGAGGCGTCCGCGGTCTACGAGCAGCCACACCATCGAGGCCCAGGTCAGCGTGGAGACGTAGAACCGGATGTCGTTGAGCATCATCCAGCGTTTCAGCAGGGTGCGGAGTTCCGCGTCGTCCGCGAAGTCGCCGCCGCGGATTCGAACGTTGATGGGGATGATGATCCCTTGGCCCACCCAGGTCAGGACGATGATCCCCAGGAGGCAGATGATGGCCGGTATGACGCGGATGGTGCCCCACTCGGACCACACCAGGATGCCGCCCGAGATGAACATGATGGGCACCACGATGGTGAAGAACTTGGTAGCGGCGCGGGTGGGGATGCCGAAGTGCATGTCTACGTTCTCGCGGGCCAGCGAACGCCATGTGGGGTACAGGAAGAACTTGAGCACCCACATGGTGCCCACATACATGGTGGCGCCGAACAGGAAGTAGAGCGCGTTGATGAGCAGTAGCCAGTTCATTGGATGCTTCCCGGAGTGGCGCGGGGGATGGTGCCAGTGACAGCAGCGCCCGGCACCTTGCTCCTATCCGGCGGTGCCAGCCATTCCTGGCTCTGGCCCAGGTTCACGACGCTGTCCAGCATGTCGCCTCCTCGAAGGGCGGCTGCAGCGGATTCCGTGGGTGCTGTGAGGAACCAGGCTTCGTAGTGGTCGTCCAGGACACCGTGGGCTTGCGGAAGCCAGGCGGTGAACACCGGGTTGCTTTCCACTTGAAGGTTCTTCAAAGGCTCGACGCCGGGCGCGTCACCAAGGATGAGGCGCGCCTTGGCCTGTGCTCCGAGGGCGATGTCACCGGTAGCTTTAAAGTAGATGTCCGATTTCCAGAGCATGTTCCGGAAGACGCAGTAGTTCGAGGCGGCAAGCTTCAGCGGCAGCGCTAGTGGTTCCGGCCGTTCTATTTCGATGTAGCAGCCCAGCCGGCCGTCTTTGTCGTACTGTGCTGACACTGTGGAATCAGTGACGACGAAGTCGAGGTTGGCCTGATGCTTCGGCATGCCCCAGATTCCCTTGCCACCCTTCACGGAGATCTCGGAGCTGACGGGCAGGTCCACCACGAACTGGCCCAGTTTGAAGGTTTTCTGGAAGATCAACGGGAGAATCGGCGGGGCCGGCCTGCTGCCGTGGGTGATGGCGATGGCCAGTGAGTATTCGATGTACTTGCCGATGTCCGTGGACTTGTAGTTGACCACGGTGACCACCAGCAGCCCTTTGCCGCCGAGGCTGAAGGGCCGCATCTCCGTGCCGGGGAGTGCGGCCGCTGCGGCTTTCTTGTTGATAGGGAAGGCCGCCATGAGCACCGGGGAGTCGTCCGAATTGACCGGCATGACGTACTTGATGCCGTCGGCAAGGGCGTGCTGGCCGCGGAGGCGTTCCTGGCGTCGGGGAACCGGTGAAGGCATGAGCTTGAGCAACGGGGTAACCAGTTCGGTGAGTGTTTTCATGACGTTGGCTCCTGGGTTTTGTTGAGCTCTTCGACGATGACCGGGAAGGTGTCCTGCCATGCATGCTCGCCGAAGAACACGTCCAGATGGCCGTAGCCGGGAATGAGGTGGAGCGAGTCCTTCCCGGGCCGGTGCTTTTGGAAGAAGTCGAAGGTGCGTTGCTGGCTTTCGGGCAGGAAACAGAGGTTGTCCAGCCCGGCGATGAACGCGAACCGGGCATCGGTTTGGGGTGCCTCGGCGAGAAAGTTCCCAGGCAGTTCCGGATGGTTTCCGGCAGCCACCATGTGCCCGGCTTTGATGCTGCGGCCCATCTCCTCGAAGAACGTCACAGGGACCTCGGCGAACTCGCCGCTGAGCCATTGGTGAGTGGCGTCGTCGAGGTTTTCGTGGGCCCACAGCGCAGGGCGGCCGCTGCCGTACGTGAAGCTGACCATCTTGCAGACGATGTTGTCGCACTCCCGATGGGTGGCTTTGACCAGGCCGCGGATGGCACGCGTGAAATAGCCCTGCGATTTATAGCCCCAGGCGGGGGACAGGTAAGGAGTGAACACCTTGACCACCGGGGTGAGGTAATCGATCTTGAGTCGCGAGAATGCCGGCACCACGGGATGCAGGGACACCGCGTTGGAGACGATCGTGTCCACCTGGGGCAACAGCCCGGCTACGGCGGACATAGTGAACGACGTCGATCCCTGGCAATGGATGACAGCTTTCATTGTTTCCGCACCGGTGGCGTTCAGGACATGCTCGACGGCGGCAGGGTGGTCATACACGGCGGCGTCGGCGAGCGTCCAGGAGAGAGGATCGAGATCGATGGATGCTCTCCAGTTCAGCATCCACACGTCCCATCCGTCCTCCAGCAGGACGTCCACGATGGTGGTCCGCACGGGCGGCCTGAACAGCTCAGCCCGCACGCCCGAGCCATGGACCAACATGACTGGCCCTTTAGTCACCTCCACCGGTGACGTCACGTGGACCAGGCTCAAGGGCGTGTTGTCCCGGGCCCGGAACGGGATGACCTCTGTCCGGTGCTCGGCACGGGTGATGATCATGGTGCGGTTCCTTTCCGCGTGATGGTGATGGGTTCTTCAAGCAGCCGCACGGCGGGCAGGCCGGACTCTGGGACAAGCCGCGCGCCGTCGTCGTTCGTTGCCAGCTGCCAGTCGCGGCACACTGTGTCCACCACCAATGGGTAGACAGTGAGGTTGCCGTCGGCGGCGAGGTGGAGGCGTAGGAAGCCTTTATGGTCTTCGATGGATTGGCCGGACATTTTCCAGGTGGAGACCTCCCCGCTGGGCGTCGCCAGGATGAACAGCGCGAAGGCCTCACTGCCAACGGCCCAGCCGCCCAGGTACACCAATGCGAGCGCCAGCAGCAGGACCACGACGTCGGGCCAGCCGTTCGGCCAAGGAAGCAGGATCACGACGGCGGCACTCACCGCGAGCGCGGACAGTTGGTAGAGCGCGCCGCGGGTGAAGACCACGATCCCTCCCTTGGCCAGCCCAAGTAGCCGTGCCACGAGTGAGAGGACCGCAAGCAGGAGCGGCACCGCAAGGATCAGGACGACGATGAGGAGCAGCGTGTTTCCGCGGGTCAGGCTTCGGAGGCTGTCCACGAAGGATTCCCCGCGGAATGCGCTGAAGACTGTCCAGAGGGTCACTGCTGCGATCACGTGCACAATGCCCAGGGACAAACCGAAGCCAGGGTTGCGGATGGGAAGCCAGTATTGAGAGAAGGGGTTCGCGAGCCGCGGACCGAGCAGCTGGGAATCGGCCTGGTCCGGGTAGAGGGTGGGCATGCGGGTGAAGTGGCGGGTTGTGGGTGGTGCCTGTTCGCCGTGAGTGTTTCCGGGTTGGGTGATGCTGGAGGAGACGCCGGGCGCACTCCCGTGACCCGGAAGGTTGAGCTCTTCCGGGAGCCAATGGGCGTCTGAAAGGTATGCGCCACCCAGGCCGCAGGTGATCATCTGGGTTCTCGCTGGATCAGGTGGGAGGTCTTGGCCGGCTGCTTGCTCTTCGTAGCGGGAATAGTGGTGGAGGTCGCCTGTGAGCCACAGCCGGACGTTGGCGCCCGTGGCCTCGAACAGGCCGGACTCGGGGTTAAACCGACGGCGAAGGTAGTCCTGCTCGAAAAAGTTGACCTGCCGGAACTCATTGGGCCCGGGGTGTTCGGCATCAACCCAAAAGGGAGCTGCCACGCACAGGATGATGGCGTCTCCTGGTTGGAGCTGAAGGGTGACGTTCCTGTAAAAGTAGTCCAGTTGTGGTTCGTCGATGTACTGTCCCAGCTGGCTGTCCAGGCCCAGCAGCCACCAACCCGGGGTACCTTCCTGTGGTCCGTCGGAGCCTTGCGTGGGTGATTTCCCCGTGAGCCGGACGGCGAAGTAGCTGCGCGTCTGGATGGTCCGCCAGCCCCCGATGCTTCGTTGCCGGGTGAACATGCGGATGAACGAGGTCAGGCCGTCGTACCAGTCGTGGTTGCCGGGGAGTGCGAGCATGATGGGTGTCTCGTTGTGGGTCCCGCTCTGCGTGCTTCGGTCGGGTTTTACAGCGCTCAGCGGGCCGCGCAACGCAGGGGCTGGCAGCGCCATCCGGTATGGTCCGGCCATCCGATTCTCATAGGCAGCCGGTGAAGCAACGGGGTAGACCTCATCGCCGCCGAGGACCAGCACCCTTCCGCGGGGGAGGTCGTGGCCTTGAACGGTTAGCTTGTCCTGGGCGAGGAGCAGGGCGACGGTGTACGTCGCGTCGAAGCCGTCTCCAAGGTCTGCGGTGTAATCGAGCCACAAGTCAGCGGTGCTCTGTGAGTCGTGTAAGTCCAGGGGCTCGCCGGGGTTTGTGGTGCGGGATGCCTCAATCTCCCCGGGGGTTGGAAGCCCGCGACTGGTGACCGGCGGCTGGGCTGGTTGGCCGGGGACCGGGAGTTTATCCAGGCGCAAGGGATCGGCAGGGAAGCCGCCCTCGAGTTCCCTCTTGTCTCCGAAGTCCGCGAAAACAGTGGCTGCCATGACCTTCAATGCCGTCCGCGCGAGCGACATCGGCGAGAGCCAGCGAACCGCTGCCTGGGGCGTGAATCCCAGGACAGCACGGTGCTTCGCAAGCTCCCAGCTCTTCATCTGCGCGGCCGCAGTGGGCTCCGGACCGGGAACGGGACCCGTTTGAGGCCCCGCCCGTAGACCTCCCACAACTCACCGGCGAACAATTTCATGAAGGACGCCAATCCCGCGGCCGGCGCCGGACCCTCGGCACGGAACGTGGTCAGTTGCTTGGCGAAGTCCAACGGGCGGATGTACAGAATGCCGGCACCGAAGACGTCCTCCTCGCCTGGCTCTTGGACTTCAGAGGATTCCGACGGCGGAACGTGGCCACGCAGGATTCTCGCGTACAGCGTTGTTGTGTCTTGCCATATATCCAGCCCTGCCTCGTTATGGATCAGCTTGTAGCCCGTGAACGTGAACGGCGTTCCGCCCGGGTCCCGAAGCCACAACCGATACAGCATCCGCCTGGCCGGCCTGCCGTCGTCGGAAACGTCTTCCACGAAGAGGTTGAACCAGCCACGCTCCACCGGCACCCGGCCACCGAAATAGTCTGCGAGCACATACCCCTCCGCCTTCGCAGGGTGGCTCGGATCCTCCACAAACGCGTCCATGTCCTCCGCGGTAATCGTCAGCTCAAACATGATCCTGCGGCTCCGGTCCCTGCCCAGGCTTCGCCCCTTCTCCGGGTCAGGGATACCAGGACTGAACCAGCCGTGCATCTGCTCCGTGAAACGCACAGAAGTAGTGGCGTCTATAGCCGCGGCTTGCTGGGTTTGGGGTTGTGGCAGCCCCAAACCACGGCTCTTTGCTCCTGTCATGGCAGCTGCGCCCCCTCCTGCTGCGCTCGCAGGCCGTTCCTCCCGCGCGCCCTTGCCCTTGGTAGCGTCCGGCGCCAATTCGCGCGTCATCGAAGGATCGACGTCGTGGGCCGGCTCGGCAGCGCCAGCCAAGCCATCACTGGCTGGGCCACTTCCGGCGGCGTCCGCGGGGGTTATTTCCCTGTGTCCGGCACTGCGGGCGTTCTCCAGGATGTGACGACATGCGCGTTCGGCAAAAGCAGCAATGGTCAGGGAAGGGTTGGCGCCCACGGGGCCAGGCATGGCTGCCCCATCCATCACGAACAGGCCGGGATAACCGAACACCTCGCCGTAGGAGTCGCACACCGCCTCGCCCGGGTGGCGGCCCGACGGTGCGCCGCCGATGGGGTGGACCGTGATGACACGTTTGGCCCACCACAGCGGGTTGTCTATGAAATCCCCGTCGAGGTCCTTGGCGATCTCGGACATTGTTCCGCGGACGCGCCCGAAGTACTCCCTGGACGTGGCCATTGTCCATGCGATGGCGAGCCTTCCGTCGCGAAGGGTCATGACGCCGTCGGGGATGTCCCGGCCCATTCCCAGCAGCGGCACGGAACTGGAGGATAGGCGGCCATCACCTAGTGCTGCGGCGAGGTCGGCGGAGACGTTGGAGCGCCCGGCATCGAAGAGCCTGTCCTTGAGCAGTTGCCGGGCCACTTTGGCTGTGCGTTTGACGGTGGTACTGAGTTGGGCGGTCTCCATGAGCCAGTTCATGAAGGCCGGATACCCGGCGTCCTCCACGTAGTAGCCGCGACCATCGCCGTCGGCGTCGTTGGAATCGGGGATCCTGATCGCGGTGGTGATGACTGGTCCGCGACTGCCGGTGAGTGTTCGCACTCCGGGCGGCGACCCATTGGTGCCCGGAGTCTTGGCGCCCATGATGAACGTCAGGAGATCGCCGTTGCCGCTGAAACGGGTGCCTATGGCGTCGCTTAGGGCCGGGAGGGAGCTGCGGTTGCGAAGGAGCAGGAAGTTGGTGCCGAACGTGCCAGCGCCAAGGATTAGTCGGCGGCAGTGAATGATTCGTTCCTTAAGGAGCTCGCCTTGGCGCTCGGGATCGTGCACCACGTAGCGGACCTCGTAACCTCCCCTGGCAAGTGGCCTGATCCCGCGCACATCGTGGAATGTGCGGATGTCCGCTCCCTGATGGGCGGCCGCCGAAATGTAGTTGTGGTCCAACGTGTTCTTGGCACCGGCGTTGCAGCCGATATCGCATTCGCCGCTAAGCGTGCACGTGGTCCGGACGGTGTTTGGTCCGTGGATGCTCCCGTAGGCGGGGAGGGGGAGGGGCCTGTTGGTTTGGGGGTCCTTGGTGGGATCCGTCGAAAAAGTGACGGCGATGGGTGGCCTGCTGATGGGTAGGCCAAGGGTTGCGGCGGTCTTCTCCATGGCCATGGTTTTGGGCGTGTCATGGTACGGATAACGGACCGGTTTGAGCATGTCTTCTGCGGCCTTGTAGTACGGATCAAGGTCCGCACGTGTGAAAGGCCAATTCTCGTAACCGCCGCCAGGGATGGGGGACTCGTTGACGAACCATTTTTCGTCCTTGCGCAGGAGGACGTTGGCGTAGATCAGTGAGCCGCCGCCCAGCCCGCTGGACACCAGGCCCTCCGTGCCCCGGAATGTCCAGGCATCAAAAAGCCCGTATAGGCCGCGGTCCGGGTCCCAGAAATTCCGGCCCATCTCTGCCGGCGAACGCGCGAAACTACCGGGCGGATATGGCTTGCCACGTTCCATGAGCACCACGGATTGTCCGGCCTCGGCCAGGCGGAGGGCAGCCACTGAACCGCCGAATCCGGAACCGACCACCACGGCGTCAACTTTTTCGATGCCTTGTGTATCGATGTGCTGTGCACTGTGGCGTGCCGGATCGGGTGCGGGTTCCGCACCCGCATTCCCGCTGTTCCCGGTCCCCAGACGACCCATGGCCGTTCCTCTCAGAGGAAAGCTGACCTGAAGGCAGCCCCGGCGTGACCGGGCGGTGCCTCCGGACTATCGCCCTTATGTTCCCACCGGGCCGGGGATCTGTCCATGAGGTGGAGTTATTCCGTTGATCCGGCGTGGCTCGCCGGATGTCACGCGACGATCCGGGTGAAGTTCAGGTCGAAGTCGTGCTCAAGCGGTGCGCCGAGATAGGTTCCCCGTTCCCATCGTCCAGTGATGGTGCTCCCGTCCTCGCTGATGTGGCCGATGTAGCGTTGCGGCCAATCGGGTCCATCCCGGAAAAGGGTCCACACGTTCCCCTCCAAGGTCATGTCCAGGACACGGGCGACGCCTCGGGAATCGAAGTAGTGTTGCTGAAGTGCGCCGTCTGATCCCGTAGCGCCGATAGTGCAGATTGCATTCGGGAATTCCGGCCTCCCAACAGTGGAGCGTTGGATCAGGAAACCGCCGCCCGGCAACCATTCGAACGTTGTCCGGCCCACCGCGTCCATGCCAGGGGCAGTAGTCTCCCATTCGCCGACCAGGATGTTGAGTCGCTCCAACAGCACGGATGTCATGTGGTCCTCCTGAGATGTGTAGCCCCAGTTTCCGCCGCAGCCGATGATTTGGCGAGGGCTGCGCAGTGTTTGGCAGGGCGCGGGCCGTGGCTTCCTGACCCTCTTTGGCACTCGCCGGCCCACAAATCACCCAAAGGAGGTTGATTATTGGCGTACTCCCTGGCAAAGAAGGTCAGGAGGCAACGCCTAACAGGGTTTACCAGTGGCATGATGGGCAAATGAGCCGAGTGACGTGCGATCTGACCATCTCCCTGGACGGCTTCGTTGCTGGTCCCAACCAGCGAATGTCGGAGCCACTGGGCGACGGCGGAGAGCTCCTGCACCGATGGATGTTCGAAGAGGCCGAAGCCAACGCGGCCCAGGTTGAAGAAATCCTCGCTGCCGGTGCCTTCATCATGGGCCGCAATATGTTCGCAGGCCCCGGGCCGGATATGTGGGACGAGGAATGGCGGGGATGGTGGGGTGAGGAACCGCCCTATCACGCGCCGGTTTTCGTCCTGACCCACCATCGGCATGAACCGTTGGAGATGCAGGGCGGCACCACCTTCTATTTCGTGACCGACGGGATCGAATCCGCGCTGGCCCAGGCGCGGGAAGCCGCGGGAAGCAAAGATGTGGCCATCGCTGGCGGAGCCCAGACAGCCCGCCAATACCTTGATGCAGGATTGATGGACGAGCTGCGGCTCCACATTTCGCCCATGATTCTGGGTGGGGGCGAGCGGTTGTTGGACGGCGTGGGCAATCTCAAGCTTGAACCCACGGAAGTGTCTGGCACCAAGCTCGTCACCCATGTGCGGTACAGCCTACCCCGGTAATCCACCTCCCTTCCAAGCTGATGCTGGTGTCGCGCCTAGCATTGCAAGAGTGAAGACCAAGAACCTCGTCGTCTGGATGGACGAACACCAGATTGGCCTCTACCTGCTGGCCATCGTCATTGGCGGTGGTGTGGGATTCTTGGCGCCGGGCCTCGCCCCGGCATTGGAGCATTCGATCAACCCTGTGCTTGGCCTGTTGCTTTACGCGACTTTCCTGGGGATTCCCTTTGCCTCCATCGGCAAGGCTGCCGGGGACTTCCGCTTCCTGGCCACGGTGCTGGTGTTGAACTTCGTCGTCGTTCCTGTGGTGGTCTTTGGCCTGACCCGGTTCATCGCCGGAGACCAAGCTTTACTCGTCGGCGTCTTGCTGGTGCTGCTCAGTCCCTGCATCGACTACGTCATCGTGTTCAGCGGTCTCGCTGGAGGGGCGAGTCACCGGCTTCTGGCGGCCGCGCCGGTATTGATGCTGGCCCAAATGCTCCTGCTCCCGCTTTACCTTCTGCTCTTCGTCGGCCCCGAACTGGTGTCGTCCATCGACCCCGCACCGTTTGTTGAAGCAATCGTCGTTCTGATCATCATCCCCTTGGCTGCGGCTGCGGCTGCGCTGACGCAGGCCCTGGCCCGGAAAGCAAACGCGGGGAGGGCCGTGATGGCCTTGATGCAGGCGTTGATGGTGCCGCTTATGATGGCGACGCTGGCCGTCGTCGTCGGTTCCCAGATCGCAGGCGTGGGCCAAGAGCTCGGCTCCCTGCTCTCCGTGGTGCCGATTTATGCAGCATTCCTGGTGGTCATGGTGCCGCTGGGCATGCTCGCCGCCAAACCTGCGGGGCTCGACGTTGCCGCTACGCGGGCCGTTGTCTTCAGCGGCGCGACCCGCAATTCCCTGGTCGTCCTTCCGCTCGCGTTGGCCCTGCCGGGCAATTTGGCCCTGGCTGCGTTGGTTGTGGTGACCCAAACCCTTGTGGAGCTGATTGGCATGGTGCTCTACGTCCGCTTCCTGCCGATAATCGTGAACAAAGAGCGCAGGAAGCCCTGGCGAACCCATTCACGGCTAACCCCGACCCACAAGTGAAACTCAACTAACCAGCCGTGCCCCTGACCGGCGCCGTCGAGTTGCGCACCACCAATTGCGGCATGAAGCGTTCGTCGGCGATAGGGGCATCCGGATTATTGAGCCGTTCCAGGGCTACTGTGCCGGCAGTCCGACCCAATTCAACGGCATGCAAATCCACGGACGTGAGGTCGATGCCGTGCAGGTGGGCGGTCCTGGAATTGTCGTAGCCCACAAGGGACAAATCGTCGGGAATCGAGAGTCCCCGTGCGTAGGCGGCTTCACGGACGCCGAGGGCTAGTTGGTCGTTGTGGGTGAAAATCGCAGTCGGACGGTCGGAGCGGCTCAGCATCTGTGCGGCCGCACGCTGTCCTGCGTCCGGTGTGAAGTCCTCTGCCGCGACCGTCTGGGGTGCGAGCCCGGCGTCGCGCATTGTTTGCTCGTAACTCCGGCGACGGACGACGTGGCCGTCGTAGACAGGGCCGGACAGATGCGCGATGCGAGTGTGCCCGAGGCTGAGGAGATGTTGGGTTGCCGCCCTGGCTCCCGCAAAGTCATCCGAGTACACGCTGTCCACGCCGAGCACGGGCCGCGTCACACTCACCAGAGGGACGATTCGGGCCATCTCCTGCACGCGTTCGTCCGAGTCCAGCAGCGTAGCTGCGATGATAATTCCGACCCGGGCCTCTATCAGCGATTCCAGCGCGCCGGGATCTACGCCGTCCACGGACCGCGAAACGCTCAGGATGAGCCGGTTGCTGTCTTGGGGGAGCGCTGTCCGGACGCCGCTGAGGACATCAGCGTAGATCTCGTTGCGGATGTCCAGCAGGTAAAGCCCGACGGCGGAACGGTGCTTGCGTGCCAGATCGGCGGCTACTGCGTTTGGTCGGTACCCGAGACGCTTGGCGGCCTCGAAGATGGCCTGCTTCGTTTCGTGGCTGACACCTGGTGCGCCGCGGAAGGCGAAAGACACCAAAGTCCGGGAAACGCCCACTTCGCGCGCGACGTCGCTTTGCGTGGCGGGGCGGTGCTGGGGGTCAGGGGCCATAGTTCATCCTCCCACGGGGAAAGAATGAAAAAATGTCATTTGTTAGTTTGACCTTACATTTAAGCCTTTCGCGCGTTAGTCTGTACTTCAGGGCGGGCGACTATGGCCTGCAACACAATGACAAAGGAGTCCCGATGTCTGCTACGCAAACGCAGAGCAAAGGAACCGGCAATGCTGCCCTTCCTCCGCTAACCAATGGCCCGCATCGAAAGCGGCTGGGCCTTGTTGCCCTGGTGGCTACGTTCGGAGGCCTGCTGTTCGGCTACGACACTGGTGTCATCAACGGCGCACTGAGGCCAATGACGGTCGACCTCGCACTGACACCGCTGACCGAAGGGATCGTCACCAGTTCACTGTTGTTTGGGGCCGCTGCCGGAGCAGTCGGCGGCGGGCGCCTGTCAGACGGCTGGGGCCGCAGGAAGACGATCATCCTCCTGGCCGTGCTGTTTTTCGTGGGTACATTGGCCTGTGTCTCGGCGCCAAGCTTTGAGGTCATGGTCATCGGGCGCGTGATCCTCGGCCTGGCCGTTGGCGGTGCTTCCACAGTGGTGCCCGTTTTCCTTGCCGAGCTGGCGCCCTACGAAATCCGTGGTTCCCTGGCCGGGCGGAACGAACTCATGATTGTCATCGGCCAGTTGGCAGCGTTCGTTGTCAACGCCATCATCGGCAATGTCTGGGGCGAAGTGGGCGGGGTCTGGCGCATCATGCTCGCTGTTGCCGCCCTTCCCGCGATCGCACTGTTCTTGGGCATGCTGCGGATGCCGGAATCTCCACGCTGGCTCATCTCAAAGGGCAGGAACCCGGAGGCCTTGGCGGTGCTTAAGACCATTCGTTCGGACGAGCGCGCGGAGGCAGAAATGGCAGATGTGAAGCACCTGGCTGACGAAGAAAGGGCATCGAAGGCTACCTCATGGGGTGCACTGAAGGACAAGTGGATCCTGCGCATTATTCTTGTAGGCATTGGGCTGGGTGTTGCCCAACAGCTGACGGGCATCAACTCGATCATGTACTACGGCCAATCGGTACTCGTTGAGGCCGGATTCGACTCCAACGCCGCCCTCATCGCCAACATCGCGCCCGGTGTGATCGCCGTCGTCGGTGGTGTCATTGCATTGACGCTGATGCAGCGCGTCAACCGCCGCACAACGCTGCTCCTAGGTTTCACGTTGACTACGGTCTGCCACTTCCTCATCGGTATCGCGTCGATCGTCCTCCCGGTGGGCAATGCGGCCAGGCCCTTCGTGATCCTTTTCCTGGTGGTTGCGTTCGTGGGATCGATGCAGACGTTCCTGAACATTGCGGTGTGGGTGATGCTGTCCGAGATCTTCCCGCTGCACGTCCGCGGTTTCGCCATCGGCCTGTCCGTCTTCTGCCTGTGGATCGCAAACGCCCTGCTGGGTCTCTTCTTCCCCACACTTGTTGCCGGGATGGGGATCACGGGAACGTTCTTCCTGTTTGGTGTCGTAGGCATCCTCGCCTTGGTATTTATCTACACCCAGGTCCCCGAAACCCGTGGGCGTACGCTGGAGGCTCTCGAAGAGGACGTGACCACCGGCGCCATCTACCTGGTGCACAAGAACTAGTCACGATTCCAAAAAAGCCGGAGGGGAGCGACGCTCAACGCGTCGTTCCCCTCCGGCGGTATCTGCGAAGGTCTAGAGGCCGAGCTTCTTGTTGAGCTCGTCCAGGGACTTCACGGTGGCGATGTTGTACCCGTCGGCGAAGGGTTCAGCACCCCGGTCCAGCATGACAAGGTCACGGAAACCCAGGTTGTACATGGGGATGTGGTCATACAGGGGGTGCGAGGAGACGTGCAGGAAGTCCTCCGGCTTGGCGTTCAAGGTATCGAGCATGTACTCGAACGCTTGAAGACGCGGCTTGTAGGCCTGGGCCTGCTCAGCAGTAAACACCGCGTGCCACTCTGCTCCGAGCTTGGGAATGCTGATGTCCAGGAAACTGTCGTCGGCGTTGGACAGAGCCACCAGCTTGTAGTTGTCGCCTTGGAGCTTCAGCGCGGCCGGCACATCCTCGTGGGCGACCGAGCTGCGTACCGCTTCAGCAAGTTCTGCGCCGGCACCAGGGGTCGGTCCAATGCCAAACCGCTTGCACGCGCGGTCGAAGGCACTCTGAAGGATCTCAACGTAAGGCTTGTAGTCGCCGTTGACCTCGTCGAACCGGTACGCGCGGAATACCTTCTTGAAGGCAAGCCACTGTTCTTCGGGGATCCGGTCGGCGAGCAAGCGCTGGGTGGTGGGATAGATGTTGAAGTTGATAAGGGTGCCGTAGACATCGTAGGAGATGTACTTCGGCCGGAAGTTCGTGTCTGCCATGATTCGTCCGTTCTTAAGGATCTTGTATTTTTTGGGGGTAGAGATGGCTGTCGATGCTTAGCTCAACTCAGAGCCAATGAGGAGAGCCGTGCGTCGGGTCCGAGGAACCTTGCGGGGTTCATGAAACTGACGTCCGTGTCCGTTGTTCCGTCCAACACGAGGTCCGCGGCAACGGCTCCCAGTGCGGAGGCCATCTTGAAGCCGTGGCCGGAGAAGCCGGCAGCCGCCACCACGCCTTCCATTCCGGGAACCATCCCCAGCAGCCCCGTCGCGTCAGGTAAGTGACCATCCGCGCACACGGCAACCCGCAGGGGCTCCGGAACCAGGCCAGGAATGAATTCCCGGACCCATGCCCGGATGGTGTTCAAATGCTGGGGGTCCCAAGTGGGAGGCTTCTCCATGGACTCAACCTCATCCAGGAATATGCTCGCCACCACTTTCACTGTCCAACCGTCAGCACTGGGGAATCCGTAGAACTGGGCCTTGTCCGGCCTCCCGTCTTCCTCGGCCCTCCTGAGGAAGACCGGCATATCTTCCCTGCAGAATGTTGCTGGGTCCGCAGCGGGAAACCAGGTAAGGATTTGCGGCAGAACGGAAAGGTGGACGCCGAGTTCCTTGCAGAGTGCTCCCGCACCGTTGCCTTGGGAGATGATCACCCGGGAGGCAATGATTTCTTCCTGGTCGGTCCGGACAAGGTATCGGTCACCATGCTTCTCAACGCTCTGAGCTTTCCGGTTACCGAGGAACCGTGCGCCAAGGCGGGCGGCCTCTGCCAGGGCGGCCGTAACGGCCTTCTCCGACTTCAGGTACCCGCCCTCCGGATCAAGGATCGTGACGTCCGTGTCCCTGATTACGTGCTCGGGATACTTTGCCCTTGCTTCGTCGCCCCGGAGGAGCTCGTAGTCAAGGCCGTTGTCTTTGCCTGCCGCAAGGAGGGATGCCAGCCGGGGGTTGTGGTCGTCGTAGATCGTGACAGCGCCGGTGGTGCTGAGTAGCTCGGTACCGGTGACTTTCTCCAGTTCACGCCAGAGGTCTTGTGACCTCTGCAGGAGAGGGGTGTAGTGCCCGCCTTCTGCGTAAACCTTGCGGAAGATACGGGATTCGCCGGCATAGGCGGAGAAGGGCCCCGGGATTGAAAACCTGTCAATTCCGATGACCCGCTGGCCGCGGGAGGCGAGCTGCCAACTTGCCATGCTTCCTACAGAGCCGACTCCGACGACGACGACGTCTGTTTCGAGTGCAGTCATGCTTTACCTTGCTTTCCCTTATTGCGCGCCGTTGTCCCGTTTTCGCTGGAGCTACCTCGGCTGTGGCTTCCAGTCACTCGAGCGTACGACACAAAAAGAAGGTGATTAAGGGGCCGTGAGACAATGCATTGTTTCCAAAAACGAAAGAAGCAGGAGATGGACCTTACATCGATCGATGATTTGGAGTTTTTTGAACAGATTTCCCGTTCCCAGAGCCTCACTGAAGCGGCCAGGAACTGGGGAAAATCGGTGTCTGCCGTCAGCAAACGGCTTGCAGCGCTCGAGTCACGGCTAGGGGTAGCGCTGGTACGGCGCAGCACCCGCCGCCTGACCCTCACCGAAGAGGGGCAACGCTATGCGACAGGTGCTGTGGCTATCCTGCAGCAGAAAACAGATCTCGAGGACGCGTTGTCCGTACAGCACGGTGAGCTCAAGGGACGACTCCGTGTGCACTCGAGCCTGGGCATCGGACGCAAGCACATTGCGCCGCTGTTGGGGGAGTTCGTCCGGCAGCACCCCCTGATTCAGATAGACCTGGAGATCTCGCCGCTGCCTCTGAACATAGCTGGCACGAATTTCGACATTGCTGTCCGCGTCGGCGGATTGTCGGACTCCAGGCTCAAGGGAAAACTCCTCGCGCCGAACCGGAGGATTGTGTGCGCGGCGCCGAGCTACATGGAAGGTGCCCCGCCGCTGCAGACCATCAGGGACCTGGAACGGCACAACTGCATCGTCCTGCGGGAAAACAACGCCGACTATTCGCTATGGCGCTTTGGCGGGAAGGGGCAAGAATACGTCGACGTCAGAGGCAACATGATCAGCGACGACGGAGACGTAGTGACCGACTGGTGCATCCAGGGCCTTGGCTTGATCATGCGCTCTACGTGGCACGTCAACTCGCTGATCCGTCAGGGAGTACTCCAGCAGGTCCTGCCGGACGTCCCGACACCCAACGCCGATATTTTTGCCCTCTACCCGTCCACTGCCAAAACACCACGCCGGATCACCGCCGCCATCGAACACCTGCGGCAGGGGCTCGCGGCCAGGTTGGGGTCCTAGCTTCCCGCTGACGGGTCTATCCACACTTCTTTCGTTCTTGGAAACAATGCGTTGTCTGGTGCGCCGTTAATCAGCAGCTTCTTGTGCCATACGCTGATTTGCATGACTAACCCCCCGGTCCTTGCAATGCTGCACACAGTCCCTGGCTTGGTTAAGGACATGGAAGCCCTGGCCTCCGAGGTAGTCCCTGGCATTCGTGTCCTGCACTATGTGGATGAGTCCTTGCTCCAGGACACCATTGCCAGGGGAACAACTCCAGAACACGTTCGGCGCCGTTTGGTGGACTATGCCCGCTACGCCGAGGAATCAGGCGCCCAGGCATTGTTGGTGAGTTGCTCCTCCATCGGCGAAGCCGCAACCGCCGCAGAGGACTTTGTCTCCATCCCCGTCCTGCGCATCGACACTCCCATGGCCGGGCTCGCCGTCGAATCGGGCGCCAGGATCGGCGTGCTCGCGACCCTGTCTGCAACCCTCGGCCCAACCACCCGGCTTGTCCGGGACTCAGCCCAGCGGCGGAACAAAAAGCCCGAAATCACGGCCAGAATAGTCGACGGCGCTTTCCAGGCTCTGCGCGCAGGTGACCGTTCGATGCATGACAGCTTGGTGCTTGCCGCTTTCATTGAACTGGCAGCAGAGTGCGATGTGATCGTTCTCGCCCAGGCGTCGATGGCCCGCGTCATTGAGCACACCCAAGGACAGCCTGAAGGACCCCTCGTGCTGGCTTCGCCAGATTCTGGAATGAGCCAGCTCAGCACTCTTTTTCCTTCCCAAGACTCGTAACCAGCGTCGTCAACCGAGAAAGATACAGACCATGCCAGACACACCAACGAAGGCCAATGTCACTTGGTTGGGCGTCATCGCCGACGACTACACAGGTGCCTCGGACGTGGCCGGCACCCTTGTCAGCGCCGGAATGCGCGTGGTGCAGACGTTCGGTATCCCCGACGCGTCGATGCAGCTGCACGATGTTGACTGCATCGTCATTTCGCTGAAGACCCGCAGTGTGCCGGCTGCCGAGGCAGTAGAACAGTCTTTGGCCGCGGCACGTGCCCTGAAATCCCGCGGCGTGCAGCAGCTCTACTTCAAGTACTGCTCCACGTTCGACTCAACTCCGGAAGGCAACATCGGCCCAGTGGCAGATGCCTTGCGCGAAGAGTTCGTCCCGGCCGGCCAGATCACGGTGGTTGCTCCAGGAACTCCCGCATTGCGCCGCACCGTGTACAACGGCGTGCTGTTCGCCGGCACGGACCTCCTGCAGGAATCGTCCATGCGTCACCACCCGCTGACCCCGATGACCGATTCGAACGTGCCACGGCTTCTCCAGGCCCAAAGCAGCAACCCTGTGGGTCACATCGGCTATGGCGCAATAGAAGCAGGAGTATCCGCGGTTAGGTCGGAACTCGATACCCTGGGCAGCCAAGGCGCCGGGTACGCGGTGGTGGACACACTCAACGACCGTCACCTCGCAGTCCTCGGGGCTGCACTCCTGGATCACCCGCTCGTCACCGGCGGATCAGGACTGGTGGGAGGGCTGGCCGCCACCCGCAGGTTCCGCGGACAACCGGACCCGGCGCATGCTGCCCGTCCAAGTGGCCCTGCTGCAGTGGTCGCCGGCAGTTGCTCCGAGATGACGAATGCCCAAATCCGGGCGTTCCGCGAGGTGTACCCCTGCTTCCTGGTGGATCCTGTCGCCATCGCAGAAGGACGGGACGTAGTGGCCGAAGCGCTGATGTTCGCCAAGGAAAATCTTCCGGGCGGCCCCATCCTGATCCATTCCTCTGCTTCTCCAGAGGAAGTCTTGAAAGCCCAAACGCATCTTGGCAAGGACCGGGCCGCCGAAATAACCGAAGGCAGCCTTTCCGCGATTGCCGAAGGACTCGTCGGCTTAGGTTGCCGGCAGCTCATCGTCGCCGGCGGAGAAACCTCCGGGGCTGTGGTCCGCAGGCTTGGCATCACCACAGCCCGAGTCGGCAAGGAGGTCACACCTGGTGTGCCATGGCTGAAAACCGAAACCGACACCGAGTTGTCCATCCTGCTCAAATCCGGAAACCTCGGAGACCCGCGGCTCTTCCTTCACGCATGGGACCACGGCCGCATGGGACCACGGCCGATGACGGGGATGGGATGACTGCGATGGATAGTCGCCAGGAGCTCGTCCGGCTGGCCAGGTCCCTGCATCAAAGAGGGCTGACCAGGGGAACATCGGGAAACCTTAGCCTCAGAGTGGACGGCGGAATGCTGGTCACTCCCACCAACGCCTCCCTGGGTGAACTCAGGACAGAAGATCTGGCAATGGTCTCCGGCACCGGAGAACACCTGTCCGGGGCCCGTCCCTCCAAAGAGGCCTTCCTGCACCTGGCCATGTACCGGGCAAGACCGCAGGACCATGCCGCAGTCCATCTGCATTCCACTTACGCCACCGCCCTATCGTGCCTGGCAGAGCTGAATGACGACGACGTTCTGCCACCTTTGACGGCCTACTTTGCCATGAGGGTTGGACGGCTGGTCCGGTTGCCATATTTCGCACCGGGCGACCAAGGCTTGGGCGGGACGGCCCAAAAAGCTGCGGAATCGAGCCATGCCCTGCTGCTGGCCAACCACGGACCGATCGTTTCTGCGCCTTCTCTGCCACAAGCAGTGGACGCTGTTGAAGAAGTAGAAGAAACAGCCCGACTGTTCTTTCTCCTTCAAGGCCACGCGACACGTCCCCTGCAACCTGCCCAGGTGGCTGAACTTTCCGCACCCCGCGCGTAGCTAAGGAACCTAACGAACCTAAGCGCGGAGCCGGTACCCGCGCTTCACGACGGTTTCTATGAGCCTGCCGTCCGGAAGCGAGGAACGCAGCCGGCTGACAGTCATGTCCAGGGCGTGCACGGAACCGCGGAGGTCCAGGAGATCCGAGAGCGCTTCACGGGACAGCACCGCACCGCCGGCGCCGAGCAGGGCCCGGAGCAGCAGGAGCGGGGCCGGGGCAAGATCAATCACTTCGCCGTTGATCCGCAAGCAACGCCCGCGGAGTTCGATGGTGGCGCTCTTGGTTTCCAGCCGGCGCACATGGTTCAGGGACAGGTGCTCCGTCACCAGGCGGATCAGTGCGCCCATGCGGTAACGGTCGGGAATGAGTGGCGTCAGCCCGGCGTCGACCAGTGGCTGTGCGGTGACGGGCCCAACGGCGGCAACCGTGACGGGCCCTTTGAGCGCTTCAATAAGCTGCCGGTACAGACCCATCTCGTGTGCCGTGCTCCACATTGCGTCCACTGCGGGGGCGCTGGTGAAGGTCAGGACGTCAAGGTTGCCATTACATACGGCTTCGATGAGGCGCGGCAGTTTGTCCTCGCCATCGGGCTTGACCCAGCGGTATGGCGTCACCGTCAGGACCGTGGCGCCGGACATCCGGAGGCGCTCCAGCTGGCGAACATCGGTGTAGCCGTGCAGCTGCACGGCCACCGTCTTGCCCCGGACGCCTTCAGTGAGGAGCATGTCCACAAGGGTCGCTGTGGTTTCGTCACTGCTGATTCCGACGTCGGCGAGACCGGCCGCGCGGACGGCACCGCGGGCTTTGGGTCCCCGAACGAACATGCGGCAGGCCGAGAGTGTTTCCAGGAGTTGCTCGCCGATGCCGAAGGAGTCCGCTGCCTCGCACCAGCGGCGCATGCCGTAGGCAGTGGTGGCGATGCAGATATCCGGTTTGGCGGCAATGATGGTGCGGGTGTCCTCGATGAGGACCATGTCCTCCTGCACGGGTGCGATCTTCAAGGCCGGGGCATGGAGCACGCTCGCGCCGCGCCGTTCCAGAGCCTCGATGAGGTCCCTGGAACGCCGGTGCGAGGTGACGCCGATGCGGAAGCCGTCCAGCGGCGCTTCGGTAGCTTCTGAAACGTCCGTGGCGGTTGTGACGTCTTGGATTTCAAGGGCACGTGCAACAGTCATTGATTTACTTTCAGGCTTCAAGGAGCGAAGCCGCGAGTCGGCTCAGTTCAGCGGATGCTTCGGCATGATTACGGTTGGCTTCAGCCACCCGGACCACCTCGCCTATGACCAGCACGGCCGGGTTGCTGCAACCGGTGGCTGCCGTTTCGATCGTACCTAGATCGGCGATGGTGGTGCGTTGGCCCGGGCGGTAGCCGCGCTCCACCACGGCCATCGGCATGTCGGCCTCCATGCCGGCCCGGCGCAGGCCGGCGGCAAGCTGCGGGAGGGTTCCGATGCCCATGAGGACCACGATCGTGCCGCCGAGTCCTGCCAGGTGGGTGTGTTCCTTTTCTGTCAGTGGGGCATGTCCGGAAACCACGGTGAACATGTGGCTGACCTCGCGGTGCGTTACCGGAATCCCAGCTGCAGCCGGAACGGAGATAGCGCTCGTGACGCCGGAGATCACGCGGACGGGAACGCCAGCGGCAACACAGGCGGCCACTTCTTCGCCGCCGCGGCCGAACACGTACGGGTCGCCGCCCTTGAGCCGGACCACGTTCTTGCCAAGCAGTGCAGCTTCCACCATGAGTTTTTCGATGTCACGCTGCGTCACTTTGTGGTGCCCAGGCTGCTTTCCAACGTCCACCAACTCGCCGGACGTCAGGTCAGCCAGCTCCTGGTACGGGGCCAGACGATCGTAAAACACGACGTCGGCATCGCGCAGGGCGTCCACCGCACCAACCGTGAGGAGATCCAGGGCGCCCGGACCACCGCCCACCAGGGTCACCTGACCCTCGGTGCCTGGTGCCGGCTCGAAGGCAACCGGAATCCCGGCGCCGCCGCAGCGTTCCACCAACGGCTCCCAACCTGTGTCGCCGTCGTCCACCACTGCCACCAGGAACGGACGCTCGGGTAGCGGTCCGTCGCCGGGTGCGCCGACAGGGGTGGTGAGGCGGAACACGTTGGCCCCGGCAGCCTCGTAGCGGCGAACGGCTTGGCGGGCGGCTTTTTCGGATCCCGTGACAAGGACGTCGCGGCCTGTGAGGTCAATGGTGAGCTGCATGGCTTCCCCTAGTTCTCTGCGCCGACAGGTTCTGCGCCGACAGGTTCTGCGCCGACGGTTTCGCGGCGGACCGGGATAGTGGAGGCGATGAGCACGCCGCCCTTTTCTTCGTTCGTCGCGGGACGGATCTGGCCGCGCTCCGGAACGAAGGAGATGGACTCGTCCTTCTGGTTGGGGGCGTTGACGAAGGAACGGAAACGACGGAGGCGCTCCGGGTCCTTCAACGTCTCAGCCCACTCGTCCTCGTAGGTGTCGATGTGCTTGGCCATGGCAGCTTCAAGCTCTTCGGCGATGCCCAGGGAGTCGTGTACCACTACTTCCTCGACGTGCTTGATGCCGCCGTCGAGCTCTTCCTGCCAACGCGCGGTGCGCTGCAGGCGGTCGGCGGTGCGGATGTAGTACATGAGGTAGCGGTCGATGTACTTCAGCAGTGTTTCGTCGTCCAGGTCCTTGGCAAGCAACTGGGCGTGTGCCGGGGTGGCACCACCGTTGCCGCCCACGTACAGGTTCCAGCCATCAGCCGTGGCAATGACGCCCACGTCCTTGCCGCGGGCCTCCGCACACTCTCGGGCGCAACCGGAAACGCCCATCTTCAGCTTGTGCGGGCTGCGGAGGCCCCGGTAGCGCAGTTCCAGGGCGATGGCCATGGCTACGGAATCCTGGACGCCGAAGCGGCACCAGGTGGACCCAACGCAGGACTTCACCGTGCGCAAGCTCTTGCCGTAGGCCTGGCCGGACTCGAAGCCGGCATCGACCAGTTCCTTCCAGATGTCCGGCAGCTGCTCCAGGCGGGCGCCGAACATATCGATGCGCTGGCCACCGGTGATCTTGGTGTACAGGTTGTACTTTTCGGCGACCGCTGCGATGACACCGAGACCCTTGGGAGTGATTTCACCACCGGCAATGCGCGGAACCACCGAGTAGGTGCCGTCCTTTTGCATGTTCGCCAAGGCGCGGTCGTTGGTGTCCTGCAGGGAACCACGGCCGGCATCCAGGACGTAGGCAGAGTGCTGGCTGGCCAGGATGGAGGCGATGGTCGGTTTGCAGATATCGCAACCTGCACCCGTGCCGTACTTGGCCATGATCTCCTCGAAGGAGGTCAGTTCCAGGACGCGGATGGCGTCGAACAACTCCTGGCGGGACAGGCTGATGTGTTCGCATAGGGCCTTGGAAACCTCGATGCCGGACTTCTTCAGTTCGCCTTCGAGGAGCTTCTTCAGCATGGGGACACAGGAACCACACTGGGTGCCGGCACGGGTGCAGCCCTTGAGCTCGCCGAGTTCCTGGACCGGAGCGTTGCCCTCGCAGGCACCGCAACCGTTGACGGTGTCCCGAATGGTTCCGGCGGACACGTTGTTGCAGGAGCACAGGATCGCATCGTCCGGCAGCTCGGTTTCCGGTGCCTCGCCGCCACCGGCAGCGCTCAGGAATGCGCCGGGTTCGGCGGGCAGTTCGCGTCCCAGCAGCGGGCGCAGGCTCATGTAAGGGGAAGCGTCACCGACGAAGATGCCGCCCAGGAGGGTCTTGGCATCGTCAGTGGTGACGATCTTCTGGTAAACGCCACGGGCGGGGTCTGCGTAAACAATTTCGAGGGAGTGCTCGGTCCGTGCGAAGGCGTCACCGAAGCTCGCCACATCCACGCCGGACAACTTCAGCTTGGTGGCCGTATCGAATCCCGGGAACGTCGCCTCCCCGCCATGCAGGCGGTCCGCCACGATTTCGGCCATGGTGTTCGCCGGGGCAACGAGGCCCAGGCACATGCCCTCGAAGTTGGCCACTTCACCGATGGCCCAGATTCCGTCCACCTCAGTGGCACAGAAATCGTTGATCACCACGCCGCCGCGCTGGCCCAGGCTGAACAGCTGTTCTTCGCCCTCAGCTGCGCGGAAGAGGTCATCGCGCGGCTTCACACCGATAGCCACGATCACGAGGTCCGCATCGATAGTGCGGCCGTCTGCCATCAGGACTCCGGTGACCTGGCCGTCGTCGTCCGTCAGTACTTCGGACGGGAAGACACCGCCGTGGACCTCGAAGCCCTTCGCTTCGATCAGGCGGCCAAGTGCCTGGCCGGCGCCCTCATCCAGCTGCGTATTCATGAGCCACGGCGCACCGTTGATGACGATCGGTGTGGCGCCCAGCTGCTCAGTGCCTGCAGCGGACTCAAGGCCCAGCAAGCCACCACCTATGGTGACCGCGTTAACCTTGCGGCCCAGCTTCCCACGAAGCTCTGCAATGGCTTTGTTGATGGCCCAAACGTCCTCGAGCGTCCGGTAAACGTGAGTGTGCTCGGAACCAGGGATGGGGAGCCGGGCTGCATCCGAACCCGAGGCAACCACCAGGTGGTCGTATTCGTACTTGTTGCCTGCGGCCGTGAGGACACTCTTGGCAACGGAGTCAATCTTGACTGCGCGTTCGCCGGTCTTCAGCGTCAGGGCCTCGTGCTCCCACATGGCAGCGTCGCCCAGGGTGAGGTCTACGTCGGTTTCCGTCAGGGCCTTGCTCAAGGCAACGCGGTCGTAGGGGAGGTGCGCCTCTTCGGTCAGCACCGTAACCTGCCAGCCTTCAAGACCGCGGTTGTACATTGCGTCGGCGAAACGGTGGGCCGCAGGGCCGCCTCCGACGACAACGATGCGGCGCGGGTTCTCTGTACTTGAAGTGTGTCCGGTCACTGGTGGGCCTTTCGCAGATGTTGCAGACGGATCTCCGCAACTTGTGCCTCCAGCCTAGGGACGGGCAGTTTCGCTTCAGTTTCCCCTTTGTTTCGTGATCTTAACTTCTGCATCACGAACGCATTTCGCCAGGTGTGAGGTCTCTTTTACGCACCCGACACAAATGCGCACCCCCGATGAAACACCCGCGTCCTAGCTTTGAAGAGTGGCCGCAAGTGTGGCCCGGTCCGGGGGAGTGAAGGTGGAAAATGCCAGCGCCCGGACACAGTGAGAGGGGCTGAAATGACCGTAATTCTGGACCGTGCCGACGAACTGACTACTACCGCCGTTGGCGAATGGCACCGTGTGTGCCCGGTGGACGAACTCGAAGTGGCCTGGGGCGAAGCGGCACTCATCCAGGGCCGCCAGGTAGCGTTGTTCCGCATCGCACCCGGCGAAGTCTTCGCCGTCGCACAGCAGGACCCGGCCACCCTGGCCAACGTCATGGCCCGCGGCATTATCGGATCCCGCGGCAGCCGGCCGACCATTGCGTCGCCGCTGCACAAAGAGGTCTATGACCTCGAAACCGGTGAGTGCTTCACCGACCCGGCCCTCAAGCTCGCAACGTTCGCCACCCGCCTTGTGGATGGCTACCTCGAGGTTGAACTCTAGGAACCCGCCAGACTCCGGCGGCTACAAGCCCAACGCTTCGCGGACATCCCCAAGGACATCGTCCAGGGATGTCCGCGCTGCTTGGCGTGCAGCGGGAAGCTCTGCCGCCGACTCCACCGCCTGGATGACCTCCAGGTAGCACTTTAGCTTTGGTTCCGTGCCGCTGGGCCGGATGATCACGCGGCTCTGGTCCCGCGTGAGGTACAAAAGCCCGTCCGTGGGCGGCAAAGCTTCACTGCCTTCGGCAAGATCGGTGAAAACCTCGACGCCGGAGCCTCCAAACGCTTCCGGCGGGTTGACCCGCAAGCGGTTCATCATGGCGTCCAGGAGCCCCAGGTCCGCCACACGGATGCTCAACTGGTCACTCGCATGAAGCCCGTGCACCAGGTACAGCTCATCCAGGGTGTCGAAAATCGTCTTGCCGTCGGCCTTTGCAGTTGCCGCCAATTCCGCGATCAGCACCGCCGCCGAGATGCCGTCCTTGTCCCGGACCAGATCCGGCGCCACGCAATAGCCCAGCGCTTCCTCGTACCCATAGGTGAGTCCCGGGACGCGCGAAATCCACTTGAAGCCCGTGAGTGTTTCCTCATGGGCATATCCCGCGGCAGCGGCAATGCGTGACAACAGCCGTGAGGACACGATCGAGTTGGCGAAGACGCCTGCCCGGGGTTCTTCGCCGGCACCGGTTGCCATACGCGCAACGATATGCGCGCCCAGGAGCGCACCAACTTCGTCCCCGCGCAGCATCCGCCAGTCTCCGGTTGCGGGGTCAACCGCAGCAACTGCCGCCCGATCGGCGTCGGGATCGTTGGCCAGGACGATGTCTGCACCCAGCTCCGCCGCTGCCGCAAGCGCCAGGTCCAAGGCGCCTGGCTCTTCCGGGTTGGGAAATGCGACAGTGGGGAAGTCGGGGTCAGGTTCGGCCTGCTCGGCGACGAGGGTGACGTCCGTGAAGCCAGCTGCGTTGAGTACGGATACGGCTGTTTCACCGCCCACACCATGCATGGGGGTGAGGACGATCTTCAGATCGCGGGCGGGGAAGTGCTCTGCGTCCACGAGTCCCGCCATTGCCGCCTGGTAGTCCGCGGCGATGGAGCCGGGCAGTACTGTCCAGCCAGCCGCGGCCAGCTCGATCGACTCCAGCGTGCCCACGGCCTCAATCTTTTCCGCAATCTGGGCATCGTACGGGGCCACTATCTGTGAACCCCTGCCGCTCTCTGTCACGGCGTGCCGGCCAAGATAGACCTTGTAGCCGTTGTCCTGCGGGGGATTGTGGCTCGCGGTGACCATCACGCCGCCGTCGCAATCCAGCGCCCTGACCGCATAGGCGAGCAACGGCGTCGGGAGCGCTGCCGGCATCAGGAAGGTTTCAATCCCGGCCGCAGTGAAGATGGCAGCCGTCTCTTCCGCGAAAATGTCCGAGTTATACCGGGCGTCAAAGCCGACGACGCCGCGCGGCCGGGTACCCGGCGCAGCTGCGGCCACCACTTCGGTCAGGAACGCAGCCAAGCCAGCCGCTGCCCGGCGCACCACCACCCTGTTCATTCGGTTGGGACCTGGCCCGAGGGCAGCTCGAAGGCCGGCGGTGCCAAACTGCAGGGTGCCATTGAAGCTGTCGCCCAGTTCCTGGACTGCTCCTGCGTCACCGCCGCTGGCGAGGTCGGTGAGCTCAAGGAGAGCGGCCGACGTCGTGGGGTCCGGATCGTGGGAAGCCCATTCGCGGGCGTCGGTGAGCAGCTGGTTAAGGGCGGCATCGCTTGATGTCATAGGGACAAAACTATCCTCATTGCCCACGTCAAAGGCAACGCGGGGTCAGATACGGCCCATAAATCCTGTCGTAATGGGCCGTATCTGACCCCGCGTTGCTTTAGAGCGCGCGGGATTGGACGGTGAAGTCAGTGTTCCCATCCATGCTGAACACAGAAGATCCCGTGTTGTCCCAGTCCGGGAAGAAGGTGTCCGAAATAACCGCTGCACCATCCTGGGCGAAGACCTCCACGGACGAGGAATCCAGGAGGATGCGCAGGCGAACCTTGCCATCGCTGCCGGAGGCGGGCAGGGCAACCTCGTGGTAGGGACTGAATTTCTCGGAGAAGTTGCTGGTGCCGGCCTTGGAACGGTCAACCCTTACCGTGCGCTTTTCCTTGTTGTAGGAGATACGCAGGCTAGCGCTGCCGTCAGCGGAGCGACGAAGAAGAATTCCTGCTTCCCGCGCAGAGGTAAGGTCCATTTCCAGCTCAATGAGCTGCGTACGGCTGGCAAAATCGGCGCCAAGATCCTGCGCCTCCGGCCCGACGGTGAGGTTTTTGCTCTTCACCTCACCTGAGCGTTCAAGAGCTTCCCGCGCCACGCCGGCAATTGCTGACCGCAGTTCGAGCCGTTTCTGGCCCCGGACCAGGGTGAGTTCGCGGGGGATTGCCATGGACCCGCGCCAGGGCGTGGTGGGAACGTGTTGGGCGTAGTCCCAATTGCCCATCCAGCCAAGGAGCACGGGCTTGCCGCCGGGCGCTCCGGAGATGGAGTTTGCCGCGTAGTAGTCGGCGCCATGGTCCAGCCACTGGGATTCGCTGAGTGGAGCATCGGCGGGCGCGGCGTTTTCGGCCGTGAAGCGGGTGCCATCGAATTCGCCGACGAAGTACTGCATGCCTGAGCCACCTGCGATGCCGCCGGGGTTGATGCTCAGCAGCATGACCCACTTCTTCGCGGTGGAGTCCTCTACGTCCATCTGGACGAGTTCCGGCACCTCCCAGAGTCCGCCTTGGGCACCGACCCCGGAGAAATCACTGAGGAAGTCCCAGTGGAGGAGATCCGTGGATTTGAACATCTTCACTACCTGCGCGTCCGCCACCACCGTGGTCATCACCCAGTACCGGCCGGGCTCGTACCACGTGATCTTGGGGTCGCGGAAGTTGTTGTTGGTAGGCGCCAGGTTCAGGACGGGGTTGCCCTTGTACTTCTGCCAGGTGCTTCCGTTGTCCACGCTGAAAGCGACGGACTGGGCCTGGGAACCTTGGGGGAGCGCGCCGTTCTTTCCATATGCACTGGTGTAGAGGGCCACCATGGGTGGGTTCTGCGCAGTCCCCAGTCCCGAGGCGTTGTTCTTATCCATCACGATCGAGCCGGAGAAGATTTCCTCCTGCGGGCTCGCCTCCATGGCAACAGGCTGCTGTTCCCAGTGCACCAGGTCCTTGCTGGTGGAGTGGCCCCAGGACATGTTGCCCCATGAGTTCCCGCGAGGGTTGTACTGGTAGAAAGCGTGGTAGGTCCCGTCATGGTAGACGAGGCCGTTGGGGTCGTTGAGCCAGTTCTTTTCAGCCGTCAGGTGGACTGCGGGCCGCCACGGATCTGAAGCGGATGGCCGGTGCCCGCCCGGGGCGGGGGCCGGCGTCGGGCTTTCCGGTGCTGGAGCAGTGCAAGCGGCAGCGGAAAACGCGACCACGACGGCGGCACTTGCGGCCAGCAGGTGGCGGCGGGAAAGGCGGGGATTGGGGTAAGTCATGGGGAGAAATCCTGGGGTTGGGGGGTGGCAGGGGTGCCGGCCCTTGTGGAGCCTGCACCCCTGCCGTGGCCTTACGGCCGAGGGTGGTGCGGCCTACTTGTAGAGGCCTTCGCCGCCAACACGGAGGTTGGTGGGCAGGTAGCCGAACGGGCCGAGGCCGTTCTTGCCGAAGGTGCGGTCAACCTGCGTCACGCCACCCTGGAAGTTCATCTTCACGGTGGGGGACAGGGAGCCGCCGCGGACGCCGTCCACGTTGTCGATGAACGACTGCACGAGGCCGCCAGGCTGTACGTAGTGCGAGTAAGCCTGGAACTGGCGACCGTTCTGGCGCGGGTCCGGACCCTCCGGCGCGTTGGCCGGCATGTTCAGGTCCGTGGGGGAGCCCAGGGCCAGGCCGCTGTTGTTCACCGGCTGGAAGTCGGAGCGAACGCCGTTACCCACGAAACCGTAGACGCCGTCCGGGCCGCGCATGCCATCCGCGTAGGTGAACTGGTGGCTGATGGTGAACAGGTAGTACTTGTTCTTGCCGTTTTCGTTCTGGATGAAGATCTGCGGACGCTCAGTTTGGTCGTTGACGCAGTTCGCGGACAGGATCGGGGGCAGGAAGCTCCACTTGGTCAGGTCCTTGTTGTCGGCCACTGCCAGGCCAACATTCGCGGTCTGGTACCAGGCGCCGGTGGTGGTGTTGACCTGGTCCAAGGTTTCGGCGTGGGGATCGCCCGGGCGGTAGCCGAGGTCTTCCTGCTTGCACTTGTAGTCACCGCGGGTGCCGCCGGTGTTGCCTTCGAAGACCATGAAGGTCTTGCCCGGGTGGGCCGGGTCCGCGAAGGTGTAGGGGTCACGGAACGCGAAGCCCGGGTTCTGGGCCTTGTTCTGGTACAGCTTTCCGTCCGGCTCAAGGAGCTTGGTGTGCTCGAAGCCGTCGAAGGTCACGCCGTCCTGGTTGGCGTGGATGTTGCCCAGGGCCTTGGCAATGACAGCATCCGGGGCAATTCCGCCGCCGCCTGCATTGCGCTCAGCGACGTCGTAGAACGTGGTGGCCGTGTAGAAGACGTTGATCTTGTTGCCCTGCATGAGGCGCGTGGAGCCGGACCATTCCGTGTTGCCGATGGACGTGTTGTCCAGGAACAGGTGTCCGCCGTAGTTCCACTTGTCCTTTGCGGGATCAGCGTTGGTCTTGCGGAAGAAGTACCCGATCCGGGCGTTCCAGTGGCGCTGGTCGAAGCCGTAGCCTGCGTGCCGGTCAGCAACCAGGGAGAAGATGACGTCCCAGCCCTTGTAGCTGATCTGGTTCGCGTTCTCGTCCGTCAGGGACCAGGTGTCCCACACCCAGACGTCGTCGTTCATGGCGGGGAAATCCTTGGGGATTTCCGGCATGGTGACGTCGGGGCTCATGGAGTTCTGGCCCGGAGCAACGTTGGTGTTGCTTTGTGCCATGATCTGCTTTGCGTCGGCGCGGGTCCATTTGGACGTAAAGTCGGCCGCCGGGTCGTACGCCTCCTGCGTGTGGAGGCTGGGGAGCGGGAAGCCGGGGGTGGGGGCCGGCATGGTGCTCGACGGCGGGTCGGCCGGCAGGTTGGCCTGGGCGGCCGGGGTCACCAGCAGGATGCTGCCGGCAACGCTGGCTGCGGCTGCGAGGGCTGCTGCCTGTCGCAGACGGCGGCGCGGCCGTGTTGGGGTTGAGTGCGTGTTCATGCTTGCTCTTCTCGCGGAGTGTTGGACTTCGTGGAGTGCTTATCAACTCCGGCGTCCATCGATCCGCTGAAGGCGTCTTCGAGGGACGCCATCGTTTCGAGGTGCGGCGGTCCCTTATGGGGTTCTCGCCGCGGCGGTTCCAGTACGTCGACTTACCGGAACGACTCCCACGCTAAACACGTGTGAGGCCCAAATCAAACAACATTTCACGGACGCAAAAGCACTTGTCAGACATATGTGTGCAAGCGTTTACATTTCCATTGCGCGCGCGTGCCACAGCCTGGCCGCTGGATCAAATGTTTCGAAATAAAACTGACTTATTCTGAGAATTCACTGTGCGTTTACGTGGGCTCCGTTTGACTTGACGCTCTACCATTCCTGGCCTATGCGGCAGTGCTCGGCGGGAAACTCCTTCTAAAAGTCCAATCGGTGGACGTAAAATGTGGTAGCGATTCCGGAGCACCCCTGCGAACCGGACCCCGCCTGTTGTGAGCTGGTGCTGCATGTGTGAGTTACCAAAGCGCCGTTGGCGGTCCTCCCTGACTCCATTGCGCCTCGTGCTCGCGGTCCTGGCTGTGGCAGCGATCGTGGCGGGCTGGTTGGTTCCGGATCTTTTGTCCGCCCTTCCCATTGGTGCAGGCCTGCTGACCTTCGCCGTGGCCGTCCTCATGCCCGCTATCCGGGAAATCGAGCTGGGAGCTTCCCCCAGCATCAAGCTGGCGCCTGCACTCAAAGACCGCGAGGACGAGCTCCGCAGCGTCTTCGAACGGCAGAAGGGGGACATGGAGTACTGTGCCCACTTGCTCTGCGACAACCCGGAAACTGCCCGTCGCTTGCTGGAGGCGGCGTGGTCCCAGTCGACGAACGCGTGGAAGGGGCCAGTGACGCCCCAGCTGCGTGTCTACACGCTGTGCGTGTTCGTGGAACTCCTGAAGAAACACGAACACTGGCTGCAGAGCCGTGAAGGCAAGACGAAGGGGACCAAGGGACCCAAGACAAAGAACGGCAAGAGTCCATTGGCGAGGTTGTCGTACGACGAGCGGGTCGCCGTCGTGCTTCATGTCTTCGCAAACCTGACCGTTGGCGAGATTGCCGGGATGACTGATCGTCCGGCCTTGGAAGTCGGCAAATCATTGGCGGCCGCCGAAGAGAAAACCAATCGCCTGGCGTTGGAAGAAGGCCGGCCGTGAGGGACGCGCTGCGGGAGCGGTTGTTGTCCGAGGCTGCGCTTCATGCGAAGACCAACCCGGCCGACCTGGACCGTGCCTTGGGCGAAGGAATGTCCACTATCCGGCGAAGGCTGGTTCGAGCCTGGGTGGTGGTGATCGTGGCCGCCGTGCTCGTGACGGCCGGGCTGGTGGCTCTGCGCGTGCTTCTCGACAGGCAACCGGCAGTGCTGGAATCCATCGCCGTGAGCGCTCCGGCGAGCTCGCTCCACCCCGAGGCCATCCTTCAATTGTCCGCGGAAGCTACCTACAGCGATGGCTCACACAGTCCGCTGCAAGACGGCGTTGAGTGGGCCTCGGACAACCTTGCGGTGGCCGGAATCAGCGCAGACGGCAAGGCGACAGCGGTTGCGCCGGGCGTTGCCGGCCTGACAGCAACGGTCGACGGCGTCTCCGGACGCTTCGAGCTCACGGTCACCACGCCGGGAACGGCCTCGCTGAAGGCCCTGCGCATCACTCCGGGCGATGCGGAGGCCGACCCCGGAGGCAAGATACAGCTCCTCGCCGAGGGAACGTACAGCGATGGGTCACTGGGGAGGCTCAACGTCACAGCTATATGGGGGTCCCGTGATCCAGGCATAGCGACCGTGGACGGCGACGGCCTGGTCACCGCTGCAGCTCCGGGCACGGCCATCATCTCCGCCTCCCAGGATGGGTTCGAAGCCACTGCACGCATCACTGTCAACACTGCACCGCCGGCCAAGATCTCCGGCCTGGCGATCGAGCCCGCCGAACTCACGATCAAGCAAGGGCAGACGCACCAAATGATCGCAGTAGCCTCGTACACGGACGGGACCACCAAACCCGAATCCAGCGTGACCTGGTCAACGGGGAACCCCAAGGTCGCAACAATCTCCGCCTCCGGGCTCGTGACCGCGCAGGGCCTGGGGCAAGTGCTCATCGAAGCCAAGCACGTGGACGCCGATGGCACGGAATGGAAAGCGCAATCGAAGGTGACCGTGGAGCATGCGGTGATTCGCGTCGTCGTGGGTCCTGCTGGCCCGCACGCACTCGAGCCGGGCGCCACCGTCCAACTGACCGCCACCGTCACGTACAGCGACGGCAAACCCGGGAAGCCGGTCATTACTTGGGCGTCAAGCCGCCCGATCATCGCCTCTGTCAGCAATGGGTTGGTGCGGGGAGGCCCCGTGCAAGGTCAGGTGACCATCACGGCCACAGCGGACGGCGTGTCCAGCAACGGGGTAGTGGTCAGCGTTGGTCCAACGATTCAAACGCAAGGGCCGGTAAAGGGCTAGCAGGCCTTTAGAGCTTGGCGATGATCTCCGCCAGCAGCGAGGAGATACGCTTTCCTGCCGCTTGGCCGGCCTCGAGGACCTCGGCGTGGCTCAGCGGAACCGGGCTGATTCCCGCGGCAAGGTTGGTGACCAACGAGATGCCGAAGACCTCCATTCCTGCATGTCGTCCGGCGATGGCTTCCAACGCCGTGGACATCCCCACGAGGTCAGCGCCGATGCGCTTGGCGTACTGGACCTCGGCGGGCGTCTCGTAGTGGGGACCACTGAACTGGGCGTAGACACCTTCCTGCAGCGACGGATCCACCTCGCGCGCCAGTTGCCGGACGCGTGAGGAGTAGAGGTCCGTGAGGTCCACGAACGTGGCGCCCTCAAGCGGGGACGTGGCGGTCAGGTTGATGTGGTCGCTGATGAGCACAGGCGTGCCCGGGGTCCAATCCTCATTGAGGCCACCGCAGCCGTTGGTGAGGACCAGCGTCTTGCAACCCGCAGCTGCGGCCGTGCGAACGCCGTGGACGACTGAGCGGACACCCTTGCCTTCGTAGTAGTGCGTCCTGGCGCCCAGGACCAGGGCGCGTTTGCCTTCCTTCGTCAGGACGGAGCGGATGGTTCCCACATGGCCCACGACGGAAGGTTGGTGGAAACCGGGAACCTCCGAGGCATTCAAGGTGGCGGTGGTTTCACCAATGAGGTCGGCAGCTTCGGCCCAGCCGGAACCGAGCACCAGCGCTACATCGTGGGACTCAACGCCAGTCTCGGCGGCAATGAAGTCCGCGGCGGCCCGGGCAGCTTCGAAAGGGTCTGTGTTCATCAGCTCAGTGTTACTCACTGGTACAAGCTACCTTGCGTGCGCGGCAATTTGGTAGGGACGCGCATGACGCTCCGAGGGTGAGGCTGGGCTGACTGGCAGCCTGAGGTGCAATGAGCGAGAATTGAGGATTGTGACCACCCAAGTTGACTTCAGTTCCCCCCGTATCGCGATTCTGGGAGGTGGTCCCGGAGGATATGAAGCCGCCATGGTGGCCGCTTCCCTCGGCGCAAAAGTCACCATCATCGAGCGGGCAGGCCTTGGCGGCTCCGCCGTGCTGACCGACGTCGTGCCTTCCAAAACCCTTATTGCCACCGCCGACCTCATGACCCGCGTCGCTGAGGCGGATGAGTTGGGCGTCAAATTCGACGGTGACGGTGGCGGCTCCAAGCCCCGCGCCGATCTGAAGCACATCAACAACCGCGTCCTGGATCTGGCCCGTGGACAGTCCCACGACATCCGCGCGGGGCTGGAGCGCCTCGGTGTGGAGATCGTGATCGGTTCCGGCAAATTGCTGGACAACAACACGATTGAGGTGCTGACCCTTGAAGGCGTCCGCACCATCGACGCCGATGCCATCCTGCTGGCGGTGGGCGCACACCCGCGCGAGCTCCCCACTGCCAAGCCCGACGGCGAACGCATCCTCAACTGGGCCCAGATCTACAACCTGGACGAGCTGCCCGAGGAACTCATCGTGGTGGGCTCCGGTGTCACCGGCGCCGAGTTCGCCTCCGCCTACAACGGCCTCGGTTCCAAGGTCACACTGATTTCCAGCCGTGACCAGGTCCTACCCGGTGAAGACACGGACGCCGCCAAACTGCTGGAAGGCGTGTTCGAGCGCCGCGGCGTGCACGTGTTGTCCCGCTCGCGCGCCAACGCAGTTGAGCGGACCGACGACGGCGTGAAGGTCACCTTGGGCGATGGATCGGTGGTCACGGGCTCACATTGCCTGGTGTGCGTTGGTTCCATCCCCAACACGGCCGGAATCGGGCTTGAGGAAGCCGGCGTGACCTTGACGGAGTCCGGGCACATCAAAGTGGATGGCGTTTCGCGCACCACCGCCCCCAACATCTACGCTGCCGGCGACTGCACGGGCGTGTTCGCGTTGGCGTCCGTAGCCGCCATGCAGGGCCGGATCGCGGTTGCACACTTCATGGGTGACGGCGTGAAGCCGCTGAAGCTCAACCAGGTGGCCTCGAATATCTTCACCTCCCCGGAAATCGCCTCGGTGGGCGTTTCCGAGGCCGATCTCGCCTCCGGCAAGTACCAGGGAGACGTCGTGATGCTCTCGCTGCTCAGCAATGCCCGCGCCAAGATGCGCAACACCAAGGATGGCTTCGTCAAGATTATCGCCCGGAAGGGATCCGGCACCGTGATTGGCGGCGTGGTGGTGGGGCCGAACGCTTCGGAGCTCATCTTCCCGATCTCCGTGGCCGTCACGCAGAAGCTGCACGTTGATGACGTGGCCAGCGCTTTCACGGTGTACCCGTCATTGACTGGGTCCATCTCGGAGGCTGCACGCCGGCTGCACGTGCACATGTAGCTCATTGCTCCCGTGGCGCCCGTTTCGACGGCTGGCTGCGTACTAGATGGTTGGAACCGTCTAACGCGCAGCGAGCCATCGGAACGGGCGCTTTCGCGTTCCTAGGTGCGCAGCGCGGCGATGGCTTCAGCGAGGGGCATGTGCAACGCGGGACCGTGGCCGGGCAGGATCACGTTGGCCTGGATGGTGCTCAGTGAGCGTGCCGCTGCGAGGGCGGTCTCCGGATCCGAGTGGTACATCCGGTGCAGCATCTGTGGGCCGGTTTGTGTGCTGATCGGATGGCCACTGGCAAACGTGTCGCCTACGGCAATGGTCTGCGCACCGGGGATCAGGATGGCCGCATTGCCGGGAGTATGCCCGGGCAAGAGGATGGCTTCCGGCTGGCCAGGCAGGCTCTGGAGCCTCTCCGGAGTCCATGCCTCGGCCCGTGTTGCCGGTTCGGCTTGGAGGGCCTTTGCCTTGATGACATGGAGGAGCCAGCGGAAAACACGTGGCCGCCACGCCCGGATAATCACCTGACCGAACGTAACCTGGTGCTTCTCCTTGCCCTGCACGTGGGCGAGTTCCTCAGGGGAACACAAAATGGGCGTGCCGAACGTCCGGGAGAAATAGGCTGCGGACCCTGTGTGGTCAACATGGCCGTGGGTGATGAGCATGGCTTTGGCATCAGCTGGCTCGAGTCCAATTTGGCGGATGGACTTTAGTATCAGGTCCCTGTCCGCCGGGTACCCGCCGTCGATCAGTAAGTAGTCCAGCTCATCCGGGGACGCAGGGGCATCGCGGACAATGACCCAGTTGGACGCGGGTCCCTGGACGAAGTGGATTCCCGGAGCGGGTTCAGTGATGTTCACCCCGAAAGTCTAGGCGTGCGAGTTCGTGGGAACAGGCAAGCCCGAGCAACGAATTCGCGGGAAGCCTGCGAGCACGCAGGGAAACTTCCCACGATCCCGCAGCTTTCCCGCGAACTGAGCGAGCTACCCTAGGCAGCGGTCGCCTGGAAGTGCTTTTCGATGAGCCCTTTGATGTCCTCGTGGCATCCGCCGCAGCCCGTGCCAGCGCGGGTGGCCTTGGAGACCTCGCCAACAGTGCTGCAGCCTTCCAGCACGGAATCCTCGATGCTGGCGGCGCTGACGCCGGCACACCGGCACACTGTGCGCTGGGGATCGTTGCTGGTGGCACCGGAATCCAACTGGTCCGGGCCGTCCAGGCGAAGCAGCAGGGAACGGTCCGCGGGCAGTTCTGAGGAACGTTCGAAAAGGACCACCAGTTCAGCGGCAGTCCGGGGCATGCCCACGGCCACCAAACCCTCCAGCACCCCGCCGCGGGTGGTCATCTTGACGTAGCGGCCGTGCTCGGGATCGGCCCACTGGGAGATCTGGCGGCGTGCCCGGCCAGAAGCGGCCCCGGCTTCCAGAAGCTCTTCGTCCCACGGATCGGCCTGGTTATCGCCTGCAAGGGCCAGGTTGATGCCCCGTGCTTTCAGAACCACGACGCCGGGCTTTTCCGTGGGCAGGGCTTCCAACGCATCCGCGGCTTCCTGGCCGTCTTGTGCCAGGACCACCAAATACTCAGCCAGCCACTCGGCCTGACGCCAGCCCGGGCCTACCAAGCCGGAGGGGCCGGTGGCCGTCCGGCAATCAAGGCAGGAAGCGTCAGGGCAGCGGACCTCGGCACAATCGCCAATCGCGAACATGTGCGGCTCGTGGTAAGTCCTGAGGTGGTGGTCCACCAGGATCCCCGAGCCAACGGGGAGCCCACAGCCCTCGGCCAACTCGATACGGGGCCGGACTCCACAGGAGAGGACCAACAGATCGCCGTCGATCGCTGAGCCGTCCTCCAGGAGCAGGGCAGAGAAACTTCCCCCGGGGCCAGCGGTTTCCACGCCAGTAGACCTCGCGTTGCCGGCCATCCGGACGCCGCCGGCACGGAGGCTGCTCGTCAGGACGGATCCGCTGCCGCGGTCAATGCTGCGCCCCAAAGGGAACGGGCCGTTGTGGACCACCGTTGCCTGGGCACCTTCCTCCGCGGCGGCGAGGGCGGTTTCGAGGCCAAGCACGCCACCACCCAGGACCACCACGCGCCTACCGCTGGCGACAGCTTCACGGAGTACCGCGGCATCGCGAAGATCACGCAGGGCAGTGACACCGGCTGGAAGAACCGGGCTCGCCGGATCGGGGTTCAAACCGGTGAGGTTGGGAATGACGGGCCGGGAACCGGTGGCAAACACCAAGCGGTCGTAGTGTTCGTTGGTGCCGTCGGAGAGGACCACGTGCTGGCGTGCGCGGTCAATCCTCTTGACCTTGACACCCAACCGCACGTCAACGCCGTCGGCCTCCAGTTCAGCAGCATCAGCCATGGCCAAAGCTTCAGGGGTAGTCCGTCCGACGCCAAGTTCTGCAACCATGACGCGGTTGTATGCGGCCTCAGCTTCCTGTCCGACCACCAGCAGTTGCACGAGTCCTGTGCGGACCGCGGGAAGCAGTTCGTCCACAAGCCGCGCAGCAACCGGGCCGAATCCAACAACAACAATGCGCTCGCTCATGATGCCTCCTTGGCGTGCAGGGGCAGCCCGGATCCGGCAGGCACGGCGACTGGAGCCGCTGACACTGTGGTGGACGCTGCCCGCCGGACCCATACCCGGCTGGTCTTGAACTCCGGCATGCCGGAGATGGGATCGGTGACCGCCTCAGTGAGGCGGTTGGCGTTTTCCTGGCCCGGGAAGTGGAACGGGAGGAACACAGTGTCCGGGCGGACCGAGTTGCTAAGTTCCGCCCGGCAGAGGACCTCACCGCGCTGGTTGGTCACCGTCGCGTAGTCGCCGTCGGCAATGCCACGCGCTGCAGCCGTTCCAGGGTGGATCAGAAGCTTCGCCTGCGGCTGGGACCCCAACAGTTCGCTCACGCGGCGCGTCTGGGCACCGGACTGGTAGTGCTCCAGCAGGCGGCCAGTGGCCAGTGCCAGTGAGTCGTCCGCAAACGAACGCACCGCCCGCTTGGAAGGGGTGACCGGGACCATGACAGCCCGGCCATCAGCATGGGCGAATCCTTCGGCGAAGAGGCGCGGTGTTCCCTGGCTGCCCACGGGGTATGGCCAGTAGGCAGCTTCGCCACGATCCAGCATCGCGTAATCGATGCCGGAGTAGTCAGCCAGCCCACCGGCGGAGGCAAGCCTGAGTTCTTCAAACACTGTCTCGGGATCATCACTGAACATGGAGGGCGCCTCAAGCATTTCGGCAAGCCGAGCCATCAGCCACAGTTCGGTCCGGACACCCGGGGGAGGGGTAAGTGCCTTGCGGCGTCGGATGACGCGTCCTTCAAGGTTGGTCAGCGTCCCCTCTTCCTCGGCCCACTGCGTCACGGGCAGTACGAGGTCGGCCTCGGCCGCCGTCTCGGACATGAAGAAGTCGCAGACCACCAGGAAGTCCAGGCTGCGGAGTCCCTGGGTCACCGCGTTGGTGTCCGGCGCCGAAACCACCACATTGGCGCCGTGCACGAAGAGGCAACGGACGCCGTCGGGCTTTCCAAGCGACTTGAGGAGCTCGACGGCGGGAAGGCCGGCTCCCGGGATCAGCGACTCGTCCACACCCCAGACCTTGGCGATGTGGGCGCGCGCGGCGGGGTCGGTGATTTTGCGGTAGCCGGGAAGCTGATCGGCCTTCTGGCCGTGCTCGCGGCCGCCCTGGCCGTTGCCCTGGCCGGTCAGCGTGCCGTAGCCGCTGCGGGCCGAGCCCGGCAGGCCAAGTAGCAGGCTGAGGTTGATGGCCGCGGTTGCGGTGTCAGTACCATCTACGTGCTGTTCCACTCCACGGCCGCTGAGGATGTAGCTGCCGCCACTGCGGGCGCCCTGGGCCAAGCGTCGGGCCGTCTCACGGATGAGGGTGGCCGGGACGCCGGTGATGGACTGGACGCGCTCGGGCCAGAAGGCGTTGAGGGTGCGAACCACGGCGGCATAGCCCTTGGTGTTTGCCTCGATATAGCTGGTGTCGGCCAGGCCTTCGTGGACCACAACGTGGCTGATGCCTAAAAGGAGGGCCAAATCCGTACCGGGCGTTGGCTGCAAATGGATGCCGCCGCCGTCGCCCGTGAACGCTGCCGTCGCCGAACGGCGGGGGTCCACGACGATCAGCCCACCGGCGTCGCGGGCGCCCTGAAGGTGCTGTACGAACGGCGGCATGGTCTCGGCCACGTTGGAGCCGAGCATGAGGATTACGGACGCGGAGTCCAGATCCGTGACAGGGAAGGGGAGGCCACGGTCCACGCCAAAGGCGCGGTTGCCTGCCGCTGCCGCCGAAGACATGCAGAAGCGGCCGTTGTAATCGATGCGTGAGGTGCGCAAGGCCAGCCGGGCGAACTTGCCCAGCATGTACGCCTTCTCGTTGGTGAGGCCGCCGCCACCGAAAACTCCGACGGCATCTTTTCCGTACTGCTTCTGGGTGTCCTTCACAGCCGCGGCGACCAGCATGAGCGCGTGGTCCCAGGAGATCGGCTGGTGGACGCCATCGGATCCTTTGAGCATCGGTTCGGTGACGCGGCCGTTGTGACGCAACAACGACGCCGATGTCCAGCCTTTGCGGCACAGCCCGCCCCGGTTGGTGGGGAAGTCGCGCCCTGAAACTTCCAGGGGCACGGCACCTTCACCGGGCAATGCGGGTGTGGCAGGGCTTGCCGGTGCTGCGTCGGACGAGGTCGCGGGCGCTGCCCCGGCGGCCGAAGCAGCCGGGGTCAGCGTCATGGCGCACTGGAGCGCGCAGTAGGGGCAGTGGGTATCGGCGCCGTTGGGCATCTAGATGTGTCCGATCGTGTTGCGCTTCTGGGCGGGGCGGATGTAGCAGAGCCAGCAGACGGCGAGCATCAGGACGTAGGCTCCAACGAATCCGTAGAACGCCGGGGTGTAGGAGCCGCTTGCTGTATTCGATGCGTTGAGCACTTGGGGGATCACGAATCCGCCGTAGGCACCGATCGCGGAGATCAGGCCCAATGACGAGGCTGCCAGCCGAGCGGTGGCCGCACTGCTTGCACCCGAGCGGGCTGCGCGGCTGGACGTCGCGAAGATCACCGGGATCATCCGGTAGGTAGCACCGTTACCGAAACCACTGGCCACGAAGAGCAACAGGAACAGGCTCAGGAAGAGCCAGAAGTTCTTCAGCGGGAGTGTCCAAATCATGATCAACGTGATGACGGCCATCGACGCGAAGGACGTAATGGTCATGCGGGCACCGCCCATGCGGTCTGCCATGCGGCCGCCATAAGGTCGGGCGAGTGAACCAACCAGCGGGCCGAGGAAGGCCAGGGACAAAGCCACTGCGCCCAGGTGAATGGAGGAGAAGTCCGGGAAGTAGTCCTTGATCAGCTTCGGGAACACACCGGCGAAGCCGATGAAGGAGCCGAACGTTCCGATGTAAAGGAATGCCATGACCCACAGGTGCGGTTCTTTGAGTGCGGCCACGGATCCAGCTACGTCACCCTTGGCGCTGGTGAGGTTGTTCATGTACTTCCACGCACCGAAAGCGGCGATCAGGATCAGCGGGATCCAGATGATGCCAGCCATGGGCAGGTTCACGGTTCCAGCTGCGAGCAGGGTGATGGCAATCGGGACAATCAACTGCGCGACGGCGGCACCAAGGTTTCCGCCCGCGGCGTTCAGACCCAGTGCCCAGCCCTTTTCGCGGGCAGGGTAGAAGAAGGTGATGTTGGCCATCGAGCTGGCGAAGTTACCTCCGCCGAAGCCAGCGAGGGCTGCAACCAGGAGCATGACGCCGAACGGCGTTTCCGGATTGGAAACACAGATCGCCAGGCCGCTGGCGGGAATCAGGAGGAGCAGTGCCGAAACGATCGTCCAGTTGCGGCCACCGAACTTCGGCACCATGAAGGTGTAGGGGATTCGCAGCGTGGCGCCTACGAGGCTGGGGATGGAGATGAGCCAGAAGATCTGGTTGGTGTCGAACTTGAAACCTGCTGCGGGGAGCTGGACGACGACGATCGACCAGAGCTGCCATACGACAAAGCCGAGGAATTCGGCGAAGATCGACCAGTACAGATTGCGCTTGGCGATGGACCGGCCTTCGGCTTCCCACTGGCCCTTGTCCTCGGCATCCCAGTTGGCGATCCAGCGGCCGGGGCGGTGTTCAAGGGTGGGAACGGCGGTGGCAGTGGACTGGGTGGGGACCAGTTCTTCTGCAGTGCGGTCAACAGTCACGGAGTGCCTCCTTGGTGGGGGACGTTGTTCTTCCAAGGTAGGTTTCACGCGTTTCGCGGACCGTCGCCCTTTGTAAACGTGCTGTGACATTTCCCTATCGGCGGGGTCACCAGTGCGTGAGGCAATGGTGAGGTAATGTGGCCCGGACCACAGAGTGAGACTTTTCGACTGGTCCGCATCGTGGACTTAGTTGTCCAGTCAATGGACTGCGGGAACTATTATTGAACTCTCGAATAATCCTTCGCCGGGCAGGCTCCGAGGGGCATCGGCCGGTGTGAACGAAAGCTGCTACTACATGTCTTCGACTGCCACGTCCAAGGAAGGCGAGTCCACCAAGCCATTGAACTCGCGGGGCAAAGTGATCTTCGCCAGCCTGATCGGCACGACGATCGAGTTCTACGACTTCTACGCCTATGCCACTGCGTCAGTGCTCGTCTTCCCCAAACTCTTCTTCCCCGATGCCACAGATATCAATGCGCTGCTTAGTGCGTTCGCCATCTTCGGTGTTGCCTTCTTCGCGCGTCCCATCGGCGCCGTCGTCTTCGGCCACTTTGGTGACAAGATCGGCCGCAAGGGCACCCTGGTTGCCTCGCTGTTGACCATGGGTATTGCAACGTTCCTGATCGGACTCCTGCCTACGGCATCCATGCAGGGGTGGGCGATCCTGGCCCCCATCATGTTGGTTATCCTGCGCTTCTTCCAGGGCCTGGCCCTGGGTGGTGAATGGTCCGGCGCAGCCTTGCTGGCCACCGAGAATGCACCCGAGGGCAAGCGCGCCATCTACGGGACGTTCCCGCAATTGGGTGCGCCCATCGGTTTCATCATCGCCAACGTGATCTTCATCTGGATGAACGTGGCACTGAGCGCCGAAGAGTTCCTTGCCTGGGGTTGGCGCGTTCCGTTCATCCTCAGTGCGGTCCTGGTTATTGTGGGTCTTTACGTTCGCCTGAAGCTGGTGGAGAGCATCTCCTTCACCAAGGTGATCGAACAGGAGAAGGTCCAGAAGCTGCCCCTCGCTGCCACCCTCAAGAGCCACTGGCGCCCCGTGGTGGCCGGTACGTTCATCATGTTCGCCACGTACGTGCTCTTCTACATCATGACCACGTTCACCTTGTCGTACGGCACCAAGCCCACCTTGGCCGGCGCCCAGGCAGCCGCTGAAAAGGCAGGCAAACCGATGACGGCAGACCAAGTTGCGGCGTTTGTTCCCGGCTTGGGCATCACCCGGTCCGACTTCCTTTGGATGCTGATTATCGGCGTCGTCTTCTTCGGTATCTTCACCGTGGTTTCGGGACCTTTGGCCGAGAAGTGGGGCCGCCGCAAGTTCCTGCTGGGCGTCACCGCCGGCATCTTCGTCTTCGGCGCGCTCTGGTTCACCATGTTTGGACCGGGCCAGGCGGCTGCGATGGTCGGCCTGATTGTGGGCTTTACCCTCATGGGCCTGACCTTTGGTCCCATGGCCGCCATCCTGCCGGAGCTCTTCCCGGCGAACGTCCGCTACACTGGCTCGGCTGTGGCCTACAACCTGTCGTCCATGATCGGAGCGGCCCCGGCATCGTTCGTGGCTATCGCCCTGTGGTCGGCAGCCAACGGAAGCACCTGGCTGGTGGGCGTTTATATGGCCGTCGCTGCTGTGGTCACGTTCATCGCTCTCTGGCTGACGCGCGAGACCAAGGACACGGACTACGAGAACAACGTAGCCTAGGCAGCCCTTAACGACGTCGGCCCCGCACCTGCTTGGTTCCAGAAGGTGCGGGGCCGACGTCGTTAAGTTTGGTTCTTAGTCCTCGATCGTGGCGATGACAGCGCCGGCAGCCACCGTCTCGCCGGCTGTTGCTGCCAGGCCGCGAACCGTGCCGGACTTGTGTGCGGTCAATGGCTGCTCCATCTTCATGGCTTCCAGGACCACGATCAGATCGCCCTCAGCCACGATATCGCCTTCGGAGGCAGCCACCTTGACGATGGTGCCCTGCATAGGCGACGTCAGGGCATCGCCACCGGCGGCAGCGGCTGCGGCTCCTGCCGAGCGGGAACGCTTCTTGGACTTGCCGGACTTGGTGCCCGAGCCGCTGGAAACAGCGGCGACGCTTGCGCCCAAACCGGACGGCAGAACGACCTCAAGCCGCTTGCCTCCAACCTCGACGACGACGCGCTGGCGCTCACCGGCGTCGGGAGTTTCCGTACCCGCGCCGCTGGCCGTCCAAGCGGGGATGTTATTGACGAACTCGGTTTCGATCCAGCGGGTGTGGACGCTGAACGGTCCCTCCACCGGGGCGAAGGCGGGGTCCGTGACAACGGCGAGGTCGAAGGGGATGACGGTGGGAATGCCTTCCACCACCATCTCCTCAAGCGCACGGCGCGAGCGCTGGAGGGCTTGCTCGCGGGTGGCGCCGGTGACGACCAGCTTGGACAGCATGGAGTCGAAATTTCCGCTGATGACGTCGCCCTGCTCAATGCCGGAGTCCACGCGGATGCCCGGGCCCGTGGGGTTCTTCAACGTGCTGACCGTGCCGGGCGCGGGCATGAAGTTGCGGCCCGGGTCTTCTCCGGTGATGCGGAACTCGAAGGAGTGGCCGCGGACCTCGGGGTCCTCGTAGCCAAGAGCCTCGCCGCGCGCAATACGGAACTGTTCGCGGACGAGGTCGATGCCCGTGACTTCCTCGGAAACGCAGTGCTCCACCTGGAGACGGGTGTTGACCTCGAGGAAGGAGATGGTGCCGTCCTGGCCCACCAGGAACTCGCAAGTACCGGCGCCGAGGTAGTTGGCTTCCTTCAGGATTGCCTTGGAAGACTCGTAGAGCCGCTTGTTCTGCTCCTCGCTCAGGTAGGGAGCCGGGGCTTCCTCGACGAGTTTCTGGTTGCGGCGTTGCAGTGAGCAGTCGCGGGTGGAGACAACCACAACGTTGCCGTAAGCATCCGCCAGGCACTGAGTCTCGACGTGGCGCGGGGCGTCCAGGAAGCGCTCGATGAAGCACTCGCCGCGGCCAAACGATGCGGTGGCTTCACGGACCGCCGATTCGAAGAGCTCAGGGATCTCTTCCATGGTGCGGGCAACCTTGATGCCGCGTCCGCCACCGCCGAAAGCAGCCTTAATGGCGATGGGCAGGCCGAATTCCTCGGCGAACTTCAGGATCTCGTCCGCGTCCTTGACGGGGTCGGCGGTGCCGGGAACCAACGGGGCGCCCACCTTTTCGGCGATGTGGCGCGCCTGGACTTTGTCGCCCAAGGCAGAGATCGCCTCGGGGGAGGGGCCGATCCAGGTGATGCCGGCGTCGATCACTTTGGCAGCGAACTCTGCGTTTTCGGCGAGGAAACCGTAGCCGGGGTGGATCCCATCAGCGCCGGCCTGCTTGGCGACGTCGATGATCTTGTCCATGACGAGGTATGACTCGGCTGCGGTGTTGCCGCCAAGGGCATACGCTTCGTCGGCGAGGCGGACGTGCAGGGCGTCACGGTCCGGGTCTGCGTAGACGGCTACGGAGGCGATGCCTTCGTCCCGGGCGGCTCGGATGATGCGGACCGCGATTTCGCCGCGGTTGGCAATCAAGACCTTGGTGAGAGGGCTGGAAATGGGCTGCGCCGGGTTAGCTGACAAGTTGTTGACTCCTTCTGTCCTTGAGGAGCCTAGCGTGATTGTGAGGGTTCCGCCCATATTGATGGGGGATTCCGTGTGTGAGGAGATGTTCCTTTGTAGGGTTGCTACAAATCGCTTCTACTGGTGCGCGTCCCACAGCTCGGTGATGCCAACGTTCGCGTGGACCAGCAGTTCGCGCAGGGTAGAGATGGAAAGACCGACGACGGCGTGCGGGTCACCGTCCACCTTGCGGATAAACGCGCCGCCCAAGCCATCGATGGTAAACGAGCCCGCGCAGTGCAAAGGTTCTCCGGTGGCAATGTAGGCGTCGATGTCGTTTGTGGTCATCTCGACGAAGTGAACCTCGGCACTGGACACGGAGCCCACTGTCGCTCCTGTTCCGTCGGCAGGCTCATCCTCATCCTCGTCCACGTCGGCGGCGGTGTCCCGGCAATCCACCAGCCAGTGACCCGTATGGAGCACTCCCTTGGATCCGCTCATGCGCAGCATCCGCTCGCGGGCGACCTCCGCCGTGTAGGGCTTGCCGTGGGATTCGCCGTCGAACTCGAAGACCGAATCGCAGCCGATCACCAGGGCACCCTCGGCTTCGGGGAGTGCGGCGACGGCTTCAGCCTTTGCCCGGGCCAGGAGCAGCGCCGTGTCATGTGCATCCGTCACGCCGTAGTGCGCCTGCACCGCGTCCTCGTCCACGTCCGAGACCAGGACATCGTGCTGGATTCCCGCTTCCTTCAGCAACTTGGTGCGGGCAGGGGATTGCGAGGCAAGGATCAATCGGGTCACCGTCCCAGCCTAGTACGTCGTTCTCTCACATCCTGCCGGTTTGGCGCGGTTCCTCTATCAGTTCCTGCCGGTTTCGGGGGATGTTCTCGCACATCGCCTACGATGGTCGGATGCTGCTGCTTGTGGACTTGGACAACACCCTGGTCGACAGGACCTCTGCTTTTGCTTGCTGGGCTAGGAATTTCGTCCGCTCGCTGGGCAGGCCGGATTCTGACGCAGCATGGCTCATTACTGCGGACCGGGATGGTTATGAGCCGAGGGCATCCTTGGCGCTTGCTCTCAAGGAGCGTTTTGGCATGGACCGTGGGGTCGAAGCCCTAGTGGACATCTTGCTCTACGAACATGTGGCACTGATGACGATGGATCCGCCTACACCCATCGCTCTTAGGGAGGCACGGGAGGCCGGCTGGAGGATCGGCATCGTCACGAATGGGGCCACGGCGCAGCAGACACTGAAGATCGAACACCTTGGACTTGACCCCTACGTCGATTGCGTCGTGATTTCCGAGGCCGTTGGCATGAAGAAGCCTGATGCTGAGATTTTTCGACTGGCGGCTCAGGAGTTGGGTGGCGATCTGACTGATGGCTGGATGGTGGGAGATCATCCGATCGCCGATATCTCCGGCGGCCGCGCGGCGCGGTTAAAGACCGGTTGGGTCTCCCGCGGGCAGGCCTGGCCCAACCATGTGCCGCCGCCGACCCTCACTCGCCACACGGCGGCCGAAGTTATAAACGCTCTGATTCAGCGCGACGCCGGGCACCACCTCATCCCGTGAGATGCGGACCTGCTCATCATGCACGCTGAAATGCCCGACGTCGGCACCCAAAGTTGAGCACCGACGTCGGTCAGATCGGTGGTGGATGTGAGTGAGCGTTGCTCAGATCGGTGGTGGATGTGAGTGAGCGTTGCTCAGATCGGTGGTGGAGGTGAGAGAGGATCGGTCAGATCGGGGGTGGATGTGAGAGCGCGTCGGTCAGATCGGTGGTGGAGGTGAGAGAGGATCGGTCAGATCGGGGGTGGAGGTGAGAGAGCGTTAGTGGACCAGTTCCTCGGAACCGGCCTTCGGGCGGTCGCTGCGGTTCAATTTGGCGCCTTCGACGTCAACATCCGGCAGGATGCGCTGCAACCACTTGGGCAACCACCACGCCTTCTCGCCAAGGAGGTACATGACGGCGGGAACGATGGTCATGCGGACCACGAACGCATCGATCAGCACACCAAACGCCATCGCGAAGCCCAACGGCCGGACCATGGTGAGGTGACTGAAAATGAAGCCTGAGAACACACTGACCATGATGATCGCAGCCGCCGTGACCACCGCTGCGGCGTGGCTGAAGCCGGTCCGAACAGCGTGTTTGGCGTTCTCACCATGCATAAAGGACTCCCGCATGCCCGATGTTATGAACACCTGATAGTCCATCGCGAGGCCAAACAGGACGCCGATCAGGATGATCGGCAGGAAGCTCAGGACGGCACCCGGGTTGGCGACGTCGAAGATTGCTCCCAGCCAGCCCCACTGGTACACGGCCACGACGGCTCCAAATGCGGCAGCCAGCGACAAAAGGAAACCACCGGTGGCGAGTAGCGGGACCACGATCGACCGGAAGACGAGCAGCAACAGGATCAGCGAAAGTCCGACGACGATCGCCAAGTACGGCGGCAGTGCAGCCCCGAGCTTTGCGGAGACGTCGATGTTGCCGGCAGTCTGACCGGTAAGGCCAATGGTCGCGCCGAGGTCCTCGCGGATTTGGTTGCCCTTGGCCCGGACATCCGAAACAACCTGGACGGTACTGGCGCTGGCGGGGCCTTCCTTGGGAATGACTTGGAAGACGGCAGTCCGCCGGTCCTCACTCAAAGCCACGGGGACTGCAGCTGTGACGTTCTCCACGTCGCGTAGCTGGTCCGCGACGTCGAACTGCTTGTTCTTGGCATCGGCTTCACTGAGGCCTTCGGGGAATTCAGCGACCACGACGATCGGCCCCGTGACGCCCTCGCCGAAGCTGTTGCGTGTGAGGTCGTAGGCTTTGAAGGCTTGCGAATCGACGGGCTCGGATCCGCCGTCGGGAAGTGCCAGACGAAGCTGGGAAGCCGGCAGCGCCAGGGCGCCCAACAGCACGACGCTGGCCACGAGTGAAAGCCAGGGGTGCCGTGTAACCAAGCCGCCCCAGCCACTGCTGCTGCGCTTCTCTTCCAAAGCCCGGTCCGCGGCTTCGTGGCCCGGCTCGGCAATGTGCTTGGCGGCCTTGGCCCATGCGCGCTTGGAGATCAGCTTGCGGCCGATCAAAGCAAGAACGGCGGGCGTCAACGTCAAAGCCACGACGACGGCGACCGCAACTGTCGCCGCGGCGGCAACACCCATCACAGCCAGGAAGGGCAGCCCCGGAACCACAAGTGCCGCCAGGGCGATGATGACGGTGAGGCCCGCGAACAGCACGGCGTTGCCTGACGTACCGGTGGCGAGGGCCGCGGATTCCTCGCCGTCCATCCCGGCCAGAAGCTGGTTGCGGTGGCGGTTGACGATGAACAGGGAGTAGTCGATGCCGACTGCAAGCCCAAGCATCAGGGCAAGCATCGGGGAGATGGAGCTCATGTTGATCACGCCAGTTAGTGCGAACGTTCCGCCGACGCCGACAGCCACGCCAATCAGTGCCATGACGAGGGGCAGGCCGGCTGCGATGAGTGTGCCGAGCATGAGGATCAGAACGAGGGCTGCCACTGCGACACCGACGATCTCCGCGACTCCGAAGATCTGTGAGACGTCCTCGGTGATTTCCTTGCTGGCGTAAGCCGTGACACCGGCCGAGGAGACCCCCTGAACAATGTCCTGAACTTGTTTGCGGACGGCGGGATCGACGGCATTGATGGAGGTCTTGAATTGGACCTGGGCGATGGCGGCCTTGTTGTCAGTGGACACGAAGCGCATCCCCTGGGAGGACTCCAGCTGGCGCTTTCCCAAGGCCAATGCCGTGGCTCCGTCGGCTGCTTCCTTGGCACCGGCGTCGAGCTTTGCTTTGTTGGCGGCGAGTTCGGCACGCTGCGGCGCGAGTTGGGCCTCGATTTGTGCTGGCGTGAGGCCTGAGGCCGCCATCTGCTGTTCCGCTCCCGCAAGCTGCGCTTCGCCCGCCTCCAGCTGGGCGCGGGCTGTGTCCAGTTGGGTTTTGCCTTCGGCAGCCTTCGCTTCGCCAGCGGCAATCTCCCCGGCGGCCTTATCCAACTGGTCCTGCGTGCTGAACGGATTCACCGTTCCCTGCACGTCCGGCATAGCTTCAAGCTTGGTGAGCGCAGTGGCTACGGCGTTCTTCTTGGCTTGGTCAAAACCGGAGTCGCCGGCGTCGAAGGCCACGCTCGCCGAGCCGCCAGACGCGTCGGGCAGGGCTTCCTTGAGTTTGTCGGCCATCCTCTGCGTTTCCGTGCCAGGGATGCTGAAGTTGTTGGACATGGTGCCGTGGAACGCGGCGGCCGAACCTCCCACGGCCACCAGGACTGCCAGCCACAGCGAGATGACCAGCCAGCGGCGGCGGTAAGAAAACTTGCCGAGACGGTAGAGGAACGAGGCCATGTCAGAACCGATCTGTGGAGGAGGGGGCGGCAGTTGCCGCTGAAAGAGTGATGTCCGACGACGGCGCGAAGCCGGCTCCCAGCAGGCCCATGGCGTCGATGAGGTGCTGGCGGAGGACCGCTAGCGACTCGGACGATAGGTCGGGGCCGCGCTCGGCGAACCAGACCGTCATGGCCGCCTTGCCGCACGAGATGACGGATCCGGCAAGGGCATGCAGGTAAAGCTCGCTGGTGTCCGGTCCAAGTCTGCTGCGGGCCGCGTCGATAATCTGTCCCGTGCAGTGTTCCCATGCTTCGAGTTCGGAACGGGCCAGAGAACGGTTCTCCTGGGTGAGGCTGAAAAGTTCGGCCATGGGTGCCACGGACATGGGGTCAGCGAGGGCCATCAGCGCGGCCTGTGCGGATTCGAGGATCGATTCGTCCGCTGGCCTCAGACGGAATTGCTCGAGGGCACGATCCATGAAGCCGTCGGCCACGGACGCCAAGGCAGCCTCGAGGCTCGCGAAGTAGTTGAAGAAGGTCCGTCGGGAAACGCCTGCGCTGGCGGTGATGTCCTCCACCGTGAAATTGCCGGGGCCGTTGCTGCGCAGAAGGTCAAGTGCTGCCGTGGCGATGGAGGCGCGGGTTGCTGCTTTGTTGAGCTCGCGCCGGGACGGGCCGCTGGGTTCGGCGGCTTCCGCGAGGCTCGGCTCGCTGCTGGTTGAAGTCACATACTTACACTAAGTGCAACTTTGCACTCTGCGCAATATTTCCGCGGGGGTGTGCCCCTCGGATCTTTGCAAAATCGTGGACCAAGGAGTCTGGCCACGGGGTTGGACTCTGCTTGGAACCAAGAATCCCGTCCTTGTTCGCGAGTCCCGACTTTCAAGGTCAGGTTCTGCGAACAAGGACGGGATGGGGGACTAAGTATTCCGGCTGACTCAGAACTGGTGCGGAGGTGTGGTTTGCTGCGGGGGAGCAGGAGGAGTGTTCTGCTGCGGCTGGGCGGCCTGTTGGCCCGCGTTCTTGGTCAAGTACACCGACTGTCCCGTGGCGCCGGGCTCTCCCTCTCCGAGAGGCAGGACGTACACAGCCGTGCCGTAGGCGCAGACTTCCGTCCAGTTGGTCCCCATTTCGGAGGTGTCGAAGCGCATGGCGACAATTGCGTTGGCGCCGCGCTGCTGTGCTTCGTTGACCATGCGGGCCATGACTTCCTGTCGGCTTTCGTAGAGTGCCCTGGTCATTTCGGGCAGCTCGCCGCCACCGAGGGAACGGAAACCTGCAAGCATCTGCGAGCCGATATCGCGGGAACGGACAGTGAGGCCCATGACTTCGCCGAAGACGGCGTCGATTCGGTGGCCGGGTATCTCATTGGAGGTGACGATCAACATGCTCCGAGCCTATCCAGCTTTCGCCGTTAAACCGCGCAATCCCCGGGGGAGAAGTCCCCAAGGGATTGCACGGCGCGAAAAGCCAGCAGGTGCTATGCCTTGGAAGCGGCCAGTTCGCGCGCCTCGGTCTCGGCAGCAGCCGTGTCGTTGGCAAACTCGTCAGCGAACGCGGCACCATTGCGGGGCGCGTTGTACAGCGACTCATCCAGGATGCCCTGGCGCTTGGCGACGATTGCAGGAATGAGCGCCTGCCCGGCAACATTGACGGCCGTGCGGCCCATGTCCAGGATGGGGTCGATGGCCAGCAGGAGTCCGACGCCGGCAAGCGGCAGTCCCAGCGTGGACAGGGTCAGTGTGAGCATGACGACGGCGCCGGTGGTGCCTGCCGTGGCCGCGGAACCCAGGACTGATACCAGCACAATCAGCAGGTACTGGCTGAAGTCCAGGTTGATACCGAAGAACTGGGCCACGAAGATGGCTGCGATGGCAGGGTAAATCGCCGCGCAACCGTCCATTTTGGTGGTGGCGCCCAGCGGCACGGCAAAGGAAGCGTAGCCCGAGGGGACACCGAGGTTGCGCTCGGCGACGCGCTGCGTGAGCGGCAGCGTACCGATGGAGGAACGAGAAACGAACGCCAACTGCACGGCAGGCCACACGCCGGAGAAGTACTGCTTGATGGACAGGCCGTGGACGCGGACCAGAACGGGATAGAGGACGAAGAGCACCAGTGCCAGGCCAATGTAGATGGCGGCGGTGAACTTGCCAAGGGAGCCGATGGTGTCCCAGCCGTAGATGGCAACGGCGTTACCGATCAGGCCGATAGTGCCCAGTGGAGCGATGCGGATGATCCACCAAAGGACCTTCTGGATGACAGCCAATGCGGAGGCGTTGAAGGTCAGGAACGCTTCTGCCTGCTTGCCGACCTTGAGGGCAGCGATGCCGACGGCGATCGCGACCACGAGGATCTGGAGCACATTGAAGCTGACGGAGGTGCTGACCGTGGTGGCAGCGTTGGCGCTTTCGGTGACAGTGGAGCTTGCGCCGAGTCCGAGGAAGTTCTTCGGGAAGAGCCCGATCAGGAACGCCCACCAGTCACCGGTTTTGCCGGCGTACTCGGCCTTCTGCGTGATCCCGGTAGCTGCACCAGGCTGCAGGAGCACACCCAGGCCGATGCCGATGAGCACCGAAACCAGCGAGGTGATGGCGAACCAAAGCAGCGTGTTCCAAGCGAGGCGGGCCGCGTTGGAGACCTGGCGAAGGTTCGCGATGGAGCTCACCACCGCGGTGAAGATCAAAGGAACGACGGCGGTCTGCAGCAACGAGACGTAGCTGGAACCAATCGTTTGAAGGGTTGCACCGAGGCCATTGGGGGCGGTCTTGGTGCTGCCGGTGTACTTGGCGATGAGACCGAGTACGAGGCCAATGAGGAGGGCTGCGATGATCTGGACGCCGAAGGATCCTGCCCACTTGGGGAGCTGGAAGCCGTTCTTTCCAGGCGCTGAAGTGATGTTGTTTGAGGTGCTCACAGGAACACGCTAGGTGCACCCCAAATAACATAGCGAACGGACGTTTAGAAATGTTACGGGACTCTCAACTTATTCCCAACGTGAGTGTGGTGATGCTCTCAGTAGGGAAGCCGGAGGACAGACATCCGGCAGCGTGCGTCAAAGCGACGAAGGAGCAGCACGCCGAGGATGTGTGTCCTCCGGACACACCAAAGATCAACCCAGCAACGCCCTTCTCAGCACGTCCAGGCCCACCGAACCGATGTTCAGCGCCTTGCTGTGGAAGGACTTCAGGTCGAACCCTTCGCGGGTTTCCAGCTCGGCCCGGATCTGCTCCCAGAGCCGCTGGCCCACCTTGTAGGACGGTGCTTGTCCGGGCCAGCCGAGGTAGCGGGTGAATTCGAAATGGAGTTGGCCTTCGCTGATGTCGAGGTTGGATTTGAGGAAGTCAAAGCCCTTCTCAGGAGTCCAGGTTCCGGTGCCCCAGCGTTCGGGGACGGGTAGTTCCAGGTGGACCCCGATGTCGAAAACAACGCGGGCGGCACGCATGCGCTGGCCGTCCAGCATGCCCATGTGGTCACCAGGGTCCTTGAGGTAGCCAAGTTCGAGCATGAGCTGCTCAGCGTAGAGTGCCCAGCCCTCGCCGTGTCCGGAGACCCAGCAGACGTTGCGGCGCCAGTTGTTGAGGAGTTCGCGGCGGTACGTGGCGGTTGCGACCTGGAGGTGGTGGCCGGGCACGCCTTCGTGGTAGACCGTGGTGGTTTCGGACCAGGTGGTGAAGGTGTCTTCGCCGGCGGGAACGGACCACCACATGCGGCCGGGCCGGGAGAAGTCGTCGGACGGGCCGGTGTAGTAGATGCCGCCTTCGTCGGTGGGTGCGATCATGCATTCGAGGGTTTTCATGACGTCCGGGATATCGAAATGGACGTCGGCGAGCTCGGATACGGCGCGGTCCGAGAGCTCCTGCATCCACGCCTTCAGAGCGTCCGTTCCTTTGATCTGGCGGGCCGGATCGTTGTTGAGGATGCTTTTGGCTTCTTCAATGCTGGCGCCGGGCTTGATCTGCGCGGCTACCTTTTCCTGTTCGCTGATGAGCCGCTCCAGCTCCTGGACGCCCCAAGCGTAGGTCTCCTCGAGGTCAACGGCCGCGCCCAGGAACGACCGGGAGGCCAGGGCATACCGTTCCCGGCCCACCGCGTCCTTTTCCGGGGCAACGGGGAGTAGCTCGTCCTGGAGGAAAGTTCCCAACGATTCGTAGGCTGATCGCGCAGCTGAGGCTCCGGCGTCGAGCTTGGTCTGCAGGTCTGCCGGAAGCGGCGAACCGGCCAGCGTGGCTCCGGCCGCCATCTTGGCGAAGAAGCCATCCTCGGCGGCGTAGCGGGCGGTCTGTTCGATGACGATCCGGACCTGACGGGCGGCGGCTACTTTGCCGGTGTCCTTTGCGGCACGAAGGGAGGAAATGTAGCCCTCGATGGCGCCGGGAACATTGGCGGCGCGGCCGGCGATGTGCTCCCACTGCTCCGCGGTGTCCGTTGGCATGAGGTCGAAAATGGCGCGGATATCCTGCGCGGGCGAGGCGATGTTGTTGAGGTCGGCAGCATCCCAGCCGGTTTCATGGATCTCCAGTTCCAGGCCGAGCCGCTCGCGCATTGCGTCCAGGGTGACGACGTCGGATTCGTCGGTCGGCTCCAACGCCGCCAACGATTCCAACGCCTGCCGGGCGGCCTGCGCATGGGCCTCGGCACCCGCAGGCGAGTAGTCCTGATATTCGGTTTCGTGCCCCGGCAACCCCAACGTGGTGGCGAAGCTGGGATTGAGTTCGATCAGCTTTTCCGTGTACGCGTCAGCAACGGAATCGATGGCGGTCTTGGGTCGTGCAGGCGTGTTTGCAGTAGTCACCCACAGAGCCTAACCGTGAGTCGGCTCACGTGAAAGGGTTGTTGCACTTTCTTCCCGCCACCGGGAGAAGCGAAGCTATCCGCGGCTGCGCTTCCACGCGCCCGGACCCGGTGTGGGGTCCAGGCGGAGTTGCTGGCGACGCACCCAATGACGAACGTTCGGCTTTGTAGGCGCCGGCGTCTGGGGTACTCCCACGGAGGCGACGACGGCGGCAAGCGCCGCGAGTTCTTCCGCGGTGGGTTCTCCCTTGACCACTGAGAACATCGGCGCAGCAGGCTCGGGCGTTGCCGCTGTGGAGGTTTCATCTGCCCGATGCTTTGCCGGGCTCACAGCGGGATGTTCCCGTGCTTCTTGGTGGGCAGGCTAGCCCGCTTGTCGCGGAGGGCTCGCAGGCCGCGGATTATTTGGAGGCGGGTGTCGGAGGGCGCGATGACGGCGTCGACGTAGCCCAGCTGAGCTGCCTGGTAGGGGTTGAGGAGTTCTTCCTCGTAGCCCTGGATGATCTCGGCACGCTTGGCCTCGACGTCGCCGCCGGCCTCGGCAACCGCTGCGAGATCGCGACGGTAAAGGATGTTCACTGCGCCCTGGGCGCCCATGACACCGATCTGGGCCGTGGGCCACGCGAGGTTCAGGTCCGCGCCCAGCTTCTTGGAGCCCATCACGATGTAAGCCCCGCCGTAGGCCTTGCGGGTGATGACGGTGAGCTTCGGCACAGTGGCCTCAGCGTAGGCATACAGGAGTTTGGCGCCTCGACGGATGATTCCCTGGAATTCCTGGTCCTTGCCGGGGAGGAAACCGGGCACATCCACCAACGTGATGATAGGGATGTTGAAAGCGTCGCAGTGCCGGACGAACCGGGCGGCCTTCTCGGAGGCGGAGATGTCCAGGGTGCCTGCGAACTGCATGGGCTGGTTGGCGACGATGCCCACTGTGTGGCCTTCGACCCGCCCGTAGCCAATGATCACGTTGGGGGCGTAAAGCGACTGCAACTCAAGGAAGTGGGCGTCGTCCACGATCTGCTCAATAACCTTGCGCATGTCGTACGGCTGATTGGCCGAATCCGGGATCAGTCCATCCAAGGCGAGGTCGTCGTCGTCGAGTTCCAATTCCTGGTCGTGTTCTACAACCGGGGCCTCTGAGAGGTTGTTGGAAGGCAGGAAATCCAGGAGTTCGCGGACGAATTCGATGGCGTCGGCTTCGTCGGAGGCAAGGTACGTGGACGTTCCAGTGGTGGCGTTGTGCTGGCGGGCACCACCCAACGTTTCCATATCAACGTCCTCGCCCGTGACGGTCTTGATGACATCAGGGCCGGTGATGAACATGTGCGAAGTCTTGTCCACCATGACCACGTAGTCGGTCAGGGCGGGGGAGTAGGCAGCGCCGCCGGCGCATGGGCCCATGATGAGCGAGATCTGGGGGACTACACCTGACGCATGGACGTTGTTGCGGAAGATATCCGCGAACATGGCAAGGGAAGCCACGCCTTCCTGGATGCGCGCACCACCGCCGTCGTTGATGCCCACTACCGGGCAGCCATTGCGGAGGGCGAATTCCTGGACCTTGACGATCTTCTCGCCGTTGACCTGGCTCAAAGAGCCGCCGTAGACGCTGAAGTCCTGACTGTAGATGGCCACGAGACGCCCGTCTACAGTGCCGTAACCGGAGACGACACCGTCGCCCAGGGGCTTCTTTTTCTCCATGCCGAAGGCTGTGGAGCGGTGGACGGCGAGGGCGTCGAACTCAACGAATGATTCGGGATCGACCAGGAGGTCAATGCGTTCGCGGGCAGTGTTCTTACCGCGTGCGTGTTGCTTTTCGATCGCTTCCGGGCCGGAAGGCTGCTCTGCACGGGCCTGGCGGTCGCGGAAGTCTGCAATCTTTCCCGCTGTCGTTGTCAGATCGTGGCTCATCAAGTGTCTCCGGCTCTGTAGCTGATTTTCGCTGGCGCAGTTCTGGTGCAAACAAGTAGCTGACTTAAGTAGCTTCCGTACAAAGAAAAGGCCCCGCTGGCCAGTCTAGTGACGCCATTGCCGCGAACCGCTGTAGAAACCCTACAATTTTCAGCGCCCAAGCCAAAGCTACCAGTATGTTACCCGTGAGTAACATACTTGGGTTAGAGTGTCTCCATGACTCCAAGCAACGATGCTTCCCCGGCTTCCGAAGAGACTATGCCGAAGGGCAGCACCCCTTATGCAGCCAGCGGTTCGCTCAAGGGCCGCACCATCATCATGTCCGGTGGCAGCCGTGGCATCGGATTGGCCATCGCCACGCGTGCGGCCCGCGACGGTGCCAATATCGTACTGATGGCCAAGACGGGCGAACCCCATCCGAAACTTGAGGGGACTGTCTACACCGCTGCCGACCAACTCGTCGCCGCAGGTGGCCAGGCGCTTCCCCTCGTGGGCGATGTCCGCAATGACGACGACGTCGCCGCAGCCGTGAGTGCCGCCGTCGAGCGCTTTGGGGGAATCGACGTCGTCATCAACAACGCGTCAGCCATCGACCTCTCGCGCACGGACGCGATTGACATGAAGCGCTACGATCTCATGCAGGACATCAACGTCCGTGGAACCTTCCTGCTCTCCAAGTTGGCGCTTCCGGCACTGCGGGAATCCGGGAACGGGCACATTCTCACGCTGTCTCCACCGCTGAACCTCGATCCAAAATGGGCCGGGATGCATCTGGCCTACACCATGGCCAAGTACGGAATGAGCCTCACCACCCTGGGACTCGCCGAAGAGCTTAAGGACGACGCCGTGTCGGTCAACTCGCTCTGGCCTTGCACACTGATCGATACCGCGGCGATCCGGAACATGCCTGGTGGGCAGCAGATGGTGAAGGCCGCCCGCGGACCGGAGATCATGGCCGACGCTGCGCACGCAGTGCTGACTGGCGCCAACCTTGCCGACGGCGTCTCGGGTTCGGGGAACTTCTACACTGACGAAGAAGTCCTCAGCGCTGCTGGCGTGAAGGACTTTGCGCCATACAGCCTTGGCGCACCCGAGGACCGTCTGGTGCCAGACATCTTCCTCTAAGCGGATTCCCATGTTTCGGGCAAGTTCTGCGGGCCGCAACTGGATAGGATTCAGCTATGGATGCCGAACAGCCTGCCAGCAGCGAACCCCGCCCCACGCCCGGGGAAGACCGGCCCTCACGGGACCGTGAGGCATTGAACCGTGAGGCGCTGGATCGTGAGGCGCTGCTCGAGCCTGATTTCCTGTCGGCAACCGGTATTTCCCAAATGAATATTGTCGAGTCCACGGGGTCCACCAACCAGGACCTCGTGAGGGCCGTAACCGTGGAGCCTAAAAAATGGGCTGATCTTGCCGTGTTGACCGCCGAACACCAGACGGCGGCACGCGGACGGCTGGACCGGCACTGGGAATCGCCGGAGCGCTCTGCCGTTTCAGTGTCAATGGTGCTGCGTCCCGTCACAGCCGAAGGCATGCCCGTGCCGACCCAGACCTACTCGTGGCTCTCACTGCTTGCCGCCGTTGCCCTGCGCGAAGCTTTGCAGGAAACGGCTGGTGTTACGGCAGAAATCAAGTGGCCCAACGACGTCCTGGTTAATGGACGCAAGGTCGCCGGAATCCTGGCCCAGATGACGCCACTAGGTGACGGATCGGTCCCTGCCGTGATCCTCGGCGTCGGCCTCAATGTGTCGCTGAAGCAGGATGAATTGCCGGTACCAACCGCAACGTCCCTGGCCTTGGAAGGGGCCACGACGACGGACCGCACCGCCCTGCTGAAGAGCTATCTTTCACGCTTCACCCGGCTTTACCGCAGCTTTTGCAACTCAGAAGGCGATCCCGCGGCAGGGTTGGGAGGCGGGCCCTCGCTGCATAAGCGCGTTGAGTCGGCAATGGTCACCTTGGGACGCGAGGTGCGCGCGCACCTGCCCGGTGATCACGAACTGGTGGGCCACGCCTCACGCTTGGACGAGCACGGCTCGCTCCTGGTGGTGGACCACGGCGGCCGGGAACACGTTGTGACAGCTGGTGATGTGGTCCATTTGCGCGCCACGGAAAGCGGTTATGCGTAAAGAGTTGCTTCCGGGGGAGCAGGTCATCACCATCACGCGGCAGCAGCCCCGCTCGCTGTTCTTGCCAACGCTGGTCTTCATCGTGGTTCCTGCCCTGGCAGCCTACGCGTGCGCGTGGATCAGCAAAGGAAATCCACAGCGCCTCGCCCCATTCATTACAGCGGAATGGACGCCATGGCTTGTCGGCGCTTGTATGGCCGTTGCAGGGCTCGTGTTGGTGGCTTACAGCCTCAAGAGGCTGTTGAAATGGCGTTCAGTCAGGTTCATCCTGACGAGCCGCCGGATAATTGCCAAGTATGGAATGTTTCGCCGCAGCGACTGGCAAGTGTCATTGCTGGCCGTCCGCAGCGTGGGGGTCCATCAGAACCTGCTGCAGCGGACATTGCACTCCGGGAATATATCCTTGGATACCGGGCCCTCTGGCGAAGCTGTCTTGACGGACGTGCCGGAGGTCGGAAAATTCAGGGGCTACATTCTTGACGCCATGGATGAACTGCCCAGTGGTGGAACTTTAGAGGCCAACGGTGGGATTTTTGAGGGTGAAGTCCTGTCGGACTCTGATGGGTTGCCGTGGGAACTGAGAGAAGGTGGAAGAGATGAGCGTTGAGGATCAGCAGTCCGGCGAGGACCTGGACGAGGAATTCGACGCCGTACCCGAACCTTCAGTGGATGAGGACACGGAACCAGCGCCCGTCCAGGCGCCTGTGACCATTGGCCCGCCGACCGGCGTGATGTCCGCAGAACGCCTGGCCATCAAAGCGCTTGAGGCGAGGTTGCTTGGCGGCGAACGCAAGCTCCGCCGTCGTGAAGTTGCTGCAGGTGCCGGTGTCTCCATTCTTTCCGCGCGGAAGTTGTGGAGGGCTTTGGGCTTCCCCAATTTCGGCGACGACGACGTCGCTTTCACCGAACGTGACCAAGCAGCATTGTCCACAATTCTTGACCTCGTCCGTGCCGGGATCCTCACCGAGGAAGCCGCGATATCCGTTACCCGATCGATCGGCCAGATGACGGACCGCATGGTGGTTTGGCAGATCGAAGCACTCGTTGAAGACATGGTCCAGGAGCAGGGAATTCCCGATGCCGTGGCCCGCAAACAGCTGGTGGGTCAGCTGCCGGCGCTGGTGGATTCCCTGGAAGAGATCCTGGTCTACTCGTATCGTCGTCAACTCAATGCCGGTGTCCAGCGGCTTGCCGTGCGTGCCGAGGCGGGCTTGCAGGCGAGCGAAGAGGGACGCGAAGGGGACGAAGACGATTCCCCCTTGCCTTTGGCCCGTGCCGTAGGGTTCGCCGATCTCGTCTCCTACACAAGCCTCTCCCGGCGCATGAACGAGAAAACGCTGGCCCAAATGGTCCAGCGCTTCGAGAACAAATGCGCCGAGATCATCTCGGTGGGCGGCGGCCGCCTGGTGAAGACCGTGGGCGACGAAGTTCTCTATATTGCCGAGACCCCGGCGGCGGGCGCTGAGATTTCCCTCGCACTGGCACAAGCCTTCACGGAAGACGAAATCCTGCCCCAGGCACGCGTGTCCATGGTGTGGGGTCGCATCCTGTCCCGGCTTGGCGACATCTATGGCCCCACCGTGAACCTTGCTGCGCGGCTGACCACCCTGGCCCAGCCCGGGACGGTGCTGGTTGATGCGATGACCGCCGCCGCACTCGGACAGGACGAACGCTTCGTGCTGGTCCCGCAAAAGTCCGAGAATGTCCGTGGTTTCGGCGAGATCCACCCCGTGATGCTGGCCCGCGGCCGCGGCAAGGGCTTGGTGCTGGACTAAACGCTCTCTCACATCCTGCGGGTTTTTGGGTGTTTTTCTCTCACATCCTGAGGGTTTTTGGGGATCGTTCTCTCACATCGCCATGGGTCCTGTTTGGGCGGCCAAGCAATTTTTGAGCGCGGGAGCCAATTAGACGACTCGTAGCGGCTCATTGCACCGGGGACGGCCAGGCGTTCCATGGCGCGGCTAAGCCGGAAAATGAACCCCTCGTTGGCTTGATCCCACGGTGCCGGGCCGTTGACGTTACCGATGCTTGCGAAGTCAGATTTCAGCCGGCCTTCCTTCACCTCGATCTCCTCGGCGCCCTGTGAGAGAGGGATGGGGGAAAGCGGTGGGGATGTGAGAGAGGGATGGGGCTGAGGCCACCCGTCACATCTCCGCAAATCGATGGACAAAACGGGTAGTCTTGGGGTTGGTTCGTGCTCGTATGGCGACAGGGTCTGCCCGTCGCCGCATAGTGGGGGAATGTGAATGGCTCTGCCTGATGTGTCCGGCAAGGGCCGTTCCAAAACGCGTTCCAAAAAACCGGGCAGTTCCAACAGGCGCCCATTCAGCCGGCCAAAGGGTCTGAGCACGGCAACGTTCCTCGCCGCCGCAGCTGTGGTTGTCACCAGCGCCATCCTTTATCCAGGCTTCAAAACCACTGACGTAGACCTCAACGACGGCGGCGTTTGGGTGGTCAGTAAATCCAAGAACGCGGCAGGCCGGCTCAACTACCCGTCGAAGTCGTTGGACGGTGCGGTCACCCCGGCCAGCACTGACTTCGAGATTCTCCAGCAGGCCAGCGACATTTTCATCGACGACGCCAGCGGAGCCAGCATTAACCCGGTCAGTGCTGCGAACATGCGCCTCGGTGGAGACCAGAAGCTGCCTGGCGCGGCGGAAGTCAGCTTCGGCACCAAGGTATTGGCGGTCACAGATCCCTCCAAGGGCAAAGTCTGGGCTGTCTCGCCAACGTCCATCGGGGGCTTCAGCGATGAATCCCAGCCCCTGCTTGAGCAGTCCGCGGGTATCGCCTCGGTGGTGGGTGTGGACGACACCATCCACACTTTGGATCCGAAAGCAGGGAAGCTTACTGCCACGAAGGTAGACGCCGATGGCAACGCAATCGAATCGCATGTGCGGACCGATGACACCCTGAAGGCCGACGGCGAAATCCAGCTTGCCGCGGTGGGCGACCAGGCGATCGTCCTCAACCAGGCCACGGGCGACATTGTCTTGCCCGGCGGAAACAAGGTGCACTTGGACGACGCCAGGGACGCCAAGCTGCAGCAGAGCGGTCCAGCAGCTGACTTCGTAGCCATTGCTACGCCCAAGGCCCTCCTTCTGCAGCCCTTGGATGGCGGAACAGCCAAAACGATCGGGGCCGACGGCCAGGGAACTCCCGCAGCACCCGTCCACTTGGGCTCCTGCACTTACGCTGCCTGGTCCGGGGCCAACAAATACGTGCGGGAATGCAGCAATGAAGCGGACAACCGTCGCGCCGACGTCCCCAAGGCGAGCGCATCGCCGTCGTACGTTTTCCGGGTCAACCGTGATCTTGTGGTGCTGAACGACGTAAACTCCGGAAACGTCTGGATGGTCAACCAGAACATGCAGCTGGTGAATAACTGGGATGACGTCATTCCGCCGCAGCAGACCTCGGACGACGCCGACAAGGACTCTGCGGACGAGGTCCAGCAGACGGTTCTCCCGGACCGCAGCAAACCCAACACGCCACCTATCGCCAAGCCGGACTCGTACGGTGTCCGGGCAGGAAAGACCACCATCCTTCCGGTCCTGGACAACGATGCCGATGCGGACGGCGACGTCCTGACGGTCGGAGTGGGGGAGCCGCTGAAGTCAGGAGCGTTGTCAGCCGTCTATGGTGGCACCGGCTTCCAGATTGCCGTGCCGGCCGGAGCTTCCGGTTCGGAAACATTCAAGTATTCGGTGGACGATGGCCGCGGTGGATCGGGAGCTGCTGATGTAGACCTCCGAATCGTCCCTCCTGAGGAAAACAGGGCGCCCCAACCCAAGCCGAACCGCAACAACGCGCTGGTTGTTCAGTCGGGCAAGATCGCCAGCCAGTTTGTCCTCACTGATTGGACGGACCCCGACGGCGACGACATCTTCGCCGTTGCTGCCTCCAGCAGCGACCCCGCTGACCAGGTCCGGGTCAGGCCGGACGGCCTGCTCACCTTCCAGGACTCAGGTGCGGGGCCCGGCCGAAAGACCCTCAACGTCAAAGTCTCGGATGGCACTCTCACCACGGAGGGCCAGATCAGCGTGGATGTGCGCGCTCCGGGAGCCTTGCCACCCATCGCGAATGCGGACCACGTGGTCGCTGTGGCGGGCCAGGACACGGTGATCGCCCCATTGAAGAACGACACGGACCCCCAAGGCGGCGCGCTTCGGCTTGCCCAGGCGCAGCCCGACGGCCAATCGACGGCGGTGGTCGGGCCGGACCAGCAAACGTTCACCTTCAATTCCGGCGCGGTCGGACCCCATTACGTCACGTATATGGTGACCAACGGACCGGCGAGTGCCCAGCAGTTGGTGCGCATCGACGTCGTCTCCGGAAACAGCGACGGCGCGCCGGTAGCCGTGCGCGATATCGCCCTCCTGCCCAGCGGCGGGAGCACAGTGGTTGACGTCCTCGGCAACGACTCGGATCCCGCAGGCGGCGTCCTGGTAGTGCAGTCGGTGACGGCGGCTGATGGGTTGCCGGTGAGTGTGGCCGTCCTTGACCACTCGGTGGTCAAGATCAGTGACATCCGGGCGGAAGGGCAACTGTCCCTGACATACACGATTTCCAATGGCAAAGCTTCGGCGACGGGTGACATCTCGGTCCAGGTGGTTCCGGCGCCCACTAAGCTGCAGGCTCCGCAGGCGAAGCCCGACGAAGTGACGGTCCGGGCGGGTGACATCGTAACGATCCCCGTCCTGGAGAACGACACGGATCCCAACGGTGGCGAACTCGACCTGGACCCTGCCCTGGCCCAGCGGCCGGACGAAGCAGACGGCCGCATGTTCGTGGCCGGAAACACGCTCCGCTTTATCGCGGGGGACGAGCCCAAGACGGTCTATGCGATTTACAAGGTCAGCAACGCCTCCGGCCAAACGGACTCCCAGCAGGTCACCATCCGAATTCGTGCCCGGGACGATGCCACGAATAGCCGACCGGAGCCGCGGAACCTCACGGCCCGCGTTGTGGCGGGCATGACCGTGAAGATCCCTGTTGCGCTGGACGGCATCGACTCCGACGGCGACTCTGTCCAGCTCATCGGGATCGACAAAGCCCCGACGATGGGGACAGCTATCCTGCGGGACGGATACCTGGAGTTCACGGCCGGCGGCAAGTCTTCCGGAACGGACACTTTCAGCTACCGCGTGAAGGACCGAATCGGGGCAGAAAACACTGGCACGGTGATCGTGGGCATTGCCCCGGCTGACGTGGATAACCAGAAGCCGATCGCCGTTGACGACGCCATTGACGTCCGCCCCGGACGCCGGGTTGCAGTGAATGCGCTCAAGAACGATTCAGATCCCGACGGCGATCCCATCGGCTTGGCGTCCGCGTTCGAAGCGAATCCTGGGCTGCAGGTAGAAGCAGTTGCGGGGAAGGTAGTTCTCACGGCGCCCGGTGTGGCCGGAAACGAAAGCATCAGTTACCAGATCCAGGATGACAAGAAGGCAGAAGCCAGCGCTGTTATCCGGGTTCAAACAAGCCCGACGGCGGACCTGCACCTGCCGCTGGCACAGGACGATCACGTCACCCTGGCCGAGACACTTGGGAAGACCGCTGTAGACGTACCCGTCCTGAAGAACGATTCCGATCCCGATGGCGTAGCCGAAGACCTGAAGATCTCCCTTCCTGACGGAAACCCGAACGCCCGCGTGGGTACCGCTGGAAATGTGGTGGTGACGTTGGCCCCGCAGGATCAGCTGATTCCCTATACCGTCACCGATATCGACGGCCAGACGGCAACCGCGGTGATGTGGGTTCCCGGCCAAGGCCTTCAGTACCCGACCCTCGCCAAGACCGACGTCGTGGAAGTCACCGCCGGGGATGAGCTCACGTTGGCGCTCCAGGAATACGTCAAGGTAAGGGAAGGCCGGACGCCACGCATCAGCGTGGCGGACAAGATCCAGGTCCTGGGCGGAGATCCGCTGAACGTGATCGCGGGCGACGGGACGGCACTGCGGTATGCCGCCGAAGCGGAGTATGTTGGTCCAGGTTCCGTGACCTTCGAAGTGACGGACGGCAATGGACCGGACGACGCCGAGGGGCTTAAGTCCACCCTCACCATCATGACGCGGGTACTCCCGGATCCGAATGCCAACCACGCCCCTACCTTCAGCGGCGCTGCGATCGATGCTCCCAAGGGCGACGCCACAGAGCTTGACCTCGCCAATCTCGCCAAGGATGTGGACGCACAGGACCAAGGCAAATTGAAGTTCGAACTCGACGGCCAACAGCCGGGCGGATTCGACGCCCGGATTGACGGTACCGTCCTCAAAGTCACCCCGGGCCCGTCCAGCAACCCCGGGGCCCGTGGTACCTTCCCGCTCAAGGTCACCGACGGCCGGTCCGAGCCCGTCAGGGCTGCTGTGACAGTGACGGTGGTTTCCTCAAACCGTCCACTCCCGGCAGCCAGTGATGATGTGGTGGATAAGGCCGACGCCGGGCGGTCGGAGACCATCAACGTGCTGGGGAACGATTTCAACCCCTTCAATGAATCACCACTGACCATCGTGGGAGCGGTGGTGGAAACAGGTTCCAGCTCCGGTCAGCCCGCCATCTCCGGCGACTCGATCACGGTAACGCCCGCGGACGGGTTCAAGGGCGTGTTGGTGGTCCGCTACACGGTGAAGGATAAGACCGGGGACCCCAGCCGGCAGGCCATTGGACGCGTACGAATCACGGTCCGCGACAAGCCAGACGCTCCATCTGCCCCGGTGGCGACCGACGTTCGGAGCCGCACGGCCGTGCTCAAGTGGGCGCCGCCGTCGGACAATGGCGCAGCCATCACCAAATACACGGTCAAGGCAGCCGGGTTCCAGCAGGAGTGCCCCACCACCACATGCACGCTCTCCGGCCTGACTAACAACGTCAAGTACGTCTTTACGGTCTTTGCTACCAACGAGGTGGGCGATTCTGCCGCCTCCGTTCCATCCAACGAGATCCGCCCGGACGAGAAGCCCTCGCCACCGGATGCGCCGTCGGTCAAGGCTGGGGACAAGAACCTGGCCATCACCTGGACCCCAGCGAAGACCGAGGGGTCACCGGTGAAGCATTACAACCTGGAGATCTCACCGCCACCAGCCAGCGGCATTGCGGTCAAGAACGAGGTCACCGGGCTGAGCTACACGTGGCCGGGCCTGACCAACGGCGTGAAGTACAAAGTCCGCGCGCAGGCTGTCAACGAACTCGGCCCTTCCGACTGGAGCCTGTACTCCTCGGAAGACCACCCAGCCGGGCTGCCCGGCGCCCCGGCGGCGCCCAGCACCGCCGTCGTATCTTCTGTTGGCACGCAGAACCAGCTCCGCGCCGATTGGTCTGAACCGGACATCAACGGCGATCCCATCAAGAACTACTACGTCACGATGAGTGGTGGTGGCGGAGCAGCGCAGTCACAAACCGTACCCGGCAACGTGCGCAGTGCCACCTTCACCGCCAGCAACTCCGAGGCAGGTTACACGTTCACCGTGCAGGCCGAGAATAAAGCGGGCAAGGGCGGAGTCAGTGCCGCGTCAGCACCGCGCCGCGCCACGGGCAAGCTCGGAACCGTAGGAAATGTCAGCGCCACACCCGCCAACACAGGGGGAGCAGGCACCCAGCTCACCATCAACTTCAACCCGTTGACGGCTGCGCAACGCAACGGCTCAAGCGCGAATGAAGTCAGCTACACCTATACGGCGAGTACCGGCCAGTCAGGGGCTATCCAGCCGGGCCAGACCGTGGGCGGCTTCGCCAACGGCCAGGCAAGCAGCGTCACCATCACCGCACATTCCTCGGTGGCGCCCAGCTCGGATGCGAGTGCCCCTGCAACGGCTACGCCGTATGGATCCCCGGGCACGCCTTCTGCATCTGGAACGAACGGTGAGCTGAACAACCAGTCCGTAACGCTTAACTGGGCCTCGCCCCCGCCGTCCAGCAACGACGTCAAGACCACAAAGATCAGGATCGACAACGGTGCCTGGGAAACGGTTGCGGCTTCCGGAAGCAGGACGATCAATACCGGCGGCTGGGAGCAAACCCGCACCATTTATGTCCAGACGTTCAATTCCCTGGGGACGCCAGGGCCGCAGGTCAGCGCAAGTGCCACATCGGGCCGGCAGGGCGTCTGGGAGGGCGTTCTGAACACCTCGGTGGTTCAGCGTTCCTGCACCTACACGTTGGGCGGAGACAACTACCGGCCTACGCCCTACTTTGACTGCGATGGCGTGAATGCCAACCTGCCGCCGTGGGAATACCCCGGGCAGAAGATGGTGGTGAAGTGCTACATCGTCCAAGGCGACCAGTCCGACCAAATGTTCACCTGGTGGAGGATCGAGGACGGTTCGGACAGGAACGTGGGCCGCTACATCATCTCCTTCCACACCACAGTGGGTGAGCCTGGCCGGGTAGGCGCGCCGCAATGCTAGCCGCCGTCCACGCGAGGGGAGTTCTCCCCATCGCCGCGCCCCCGGGGAAGGCCATAGGCTGTCAAAGCCAATGGAGAGTCCAATCTCGGGTTCCCTTGGCTCCTCGTCCGGTGCGTGGGATAGTCTTAGGGACTGAAAATTCCGCCGCCGTATGGGGGTACTGCGGAATGCAAGGCTGCTGGCACATGCCGGTTGGTCTGGACGCCGCCTGGGGGCGGCTGTACAACAAGGGAATTTTGGGGCTGTGACATCTTTCTTCGGCAAGCTGGGGCTGAAAAAGCGTCGAAACAGGAAACTCGTATCTGCCACTGCTGTGACTGCGGCCGGCGCCTTGCTGGTAGCGGGCGCAGTCCTCTATCCGGGGTTCAAGACGGCCGAGGTCGATCTAAACGACGGCGGCGTGTGGGTTGTGAGCAAGACCAAGAACGCCGTGGGACGGTTGAATTATCCCTCCCGGGTTCTTGATGGAGCCGTGACACCGGCAACCACCACCTTCGATGTCCTGCAGCATGACGGCAATGTTTTTGTGGACGATGAGTCCGGCTCCACCATCAACCAGGTCTCTGCGGCGAACCTTAAGTTGGGTGGCGACAAGCAACTGCCCTCGTCCTCGCAGGTCAGCTACGGTTCCAGCGTCCTCTCGGTCACGGACCCCGCCCGTGGAAAGGTGTGGGCACTTTCGCCGTCCACCGTGAACGGCTTCGATGAAGAATCCACCGAACCAGTCCTCACGGGCTCGCAGAACATGGTGTCAGCCGTCGGACAGGACAACCGCATTTACACGGCGGACCCGGGCAAGGGCGAAATCACCATCACCACCGTGGACGCCAATGGCGAACGGGCTGCCTCGGAAGTAACCAAGGTGGACGAGCTCAAGGGCGCCGGCGATCTGCAGATTGCGGTTGTGGGCGACAAGCCGGTAGTGCTGGATGCCGCATCCGGAAACCTCTTCCTCCCCGGTGGCCGCAAGCTCCAGCTACAGGACGCCCGGGAAGCCAAGCTCCAGCAGAGCAGCGAAGACAGCGGATATGTAGCCATCGCTACGCGCAAAGCCCTCCTGAAGCAGCCTTTGGACGGGTCCACGGCAGCCACGGTCAACGTGGACGGAGAGGGAGTTCCCGCCGCGCCCGTGCAGGTCAGCAAATGTGTCCACGCAGCGTGGGCCGGGGCCAATAAGTATGTCCGCGATTGCGATAACGACGCAGACGATAAGAAAAACGATGTCCCCAAGGCCAGCGCATCGCCCAGCTACGTCTTCCGCGTGAACCGGGACCTCGTAGTCCTCAACGACATCAACTCCGGCAGCGTCTGGCTGGTCAACCAGAACATGCAGCTCGTGAACAACTGGGACGATGTTGTCCCGCCAAAGAATCAATCCGATGACCAGGACCAGGAATCCGCGGACAACAACACCATCAACGTCCTACCGGACCGTACCAAGCCGAACCGCCCGCCGGAGACCAAACCCGATGAGTTCGGCGTACGTCCCGGCCGTACTTCCGTCCTGAGCGTCCTGGACAACGATTCAGATCCCGACGGCGATGTGCTCACCGCCTCGGTTGGCGCCAACGGCCCCAAATCGGGTGCGCTGGAGAACATTTACGGGGGCTCAGCTTTCCAGATCAAGGTCCCTCCCACCGCGAAGCCCGGCACGGAGGTCTTCGACTACAACGCCGCGGACGGCCGTGGCCTGTCCGCCGGTGGCAAGGTGACGCTGCACGTCGTGGCACCGGAAGAGAACAAGCCTCCACTGTTCAAGCGTGCCGAGCCCACTACGATGCTCGTGGAGCAGGGCAAATCCGTTAGCCAAAACATCCTTACCGACTGGATGGATCCCGACGGCGACGACCTCGTCCTGCTGGACGCCAAGGCTGACAATGACCAAGACCAGGTCAAGGTCCGCCGGGACGGGTTGCTCACGTACCAGGATTCCGGCGCAGCGCCAGGCAAAAAGAACGTCACCATCACCGTCTGGGACGGCCGCGCCACCACCACAGGCAAGGTGGTGGTGAACGTGCAGCCGCCGGGAGCCCTCGCACCGGTGGTCAACGCGGACCACGTCACGGCAGTGGTGGGCCAGGACCTGGTCATTTCCCCGTTGAAGAATGACGTCGACCCCAACGGCGGCGCCTTGCGCGTGGCCCATGTTGAGGCTGCCGGCCCGGCAGAGCTGGGCCCTGTCACCGACGGCGGAACCTTCACGTTCCGCAGCAATACCCCGGGCCCTGTGTATTTGAGCTACATCGCCAGCAACGGACCACAAAGCAGCCAGGGCCTGATCCGCGTGGACGTGGAGTCCGGCAAGGACGCCGGAGCCCCGGTTGCCGTCCACGACGTCGCCTTGCTGCCTGTGGGTGGAAGCGTGTTGGTTGATCCGTTGGCCAACGACTCCGATCCTTCCGGCGGAGTGCTCGTCCTCCAGTCGGTTACGGTGCCCGATGGCTCCTCGGCATCGGTCAGTGTGATCGACCACAGCGTCCTTCGTGTCACTGACGTCCTTGGAGCCAAGGAACCTTTCGTATTCAGCTACACCATGTCCAACGGCCGCGCCTCGGCCACCGGAACCGTGGGCGTCGTCCCGGTGCCGGCCCCCGCCGTCGTCGAGGCTCCCCAGCCAAAACCCGACGAAGTGAACGTACGCGTCAACGACGTCGTCACCATTCCTGTCCTGGACAACGACACACATCCGCAGGGCGAAAAGCTCTCTGTTGATCCGGTGTTGGCCCAGCCCATTGCCGAAGGAGACGGCAAGGCGTTCGTTTCCGAAGACACGCTCCGCTTTATCGCAGGTCCTGTTCCCAAGACCGTGCGCGCCATCTACAACGCCGTGGATCCACAGGGGCAGAAAAGTGCCGCTGCGGTGACCATCCATATCCTCCCGTTGGAAGGCGCCCAGAATTCGCGGCCACAGCCCAAGAACCTGACGGCGCGGGTGGTGGCCGGCGGCAGCGTCCGCATTCCGGTTCCGTTGGATGGCATTGACCCCGACGGCGACTCGGTTCAGCTCACCGGCATTGACAGCACACCCAGCATGGGAACCGCGACGGCGGGTAGCAACTTCATCGATTTCGTCGGCGCAGGCGACGGTGCTGGTACCGATACGTTCCGGTACAAAGTGATTGACCGCCAAGGAGCAGTTAACACGGGAACTGTCACAGTCGGAGTGGCGCCGCGTGGTGAAGACAACCAGAAGCCGGCACCGGTGGATGACGAAGTCAAGGTCAGGCCAGGCCGGCAGATCGCGGTGGATGCTACTGCCAACGACACTGATCCGGATGGTGATCTGATCCGGATCGTGGCCGATGGCATCGAAGCTGACCCCGGCTTGGACGCCCATGTGAGCAAGACCAGTGGCCGCATCCTTATTACTGCGCCTGCTGCCGAAGGCACGGTGAACGTCCGCTATTCTGTCGCCGACGACCGCGACGCAGTGGGCCAGGCCAGCATCCGGGTGATCGTCAAAAACGATATCCCCCTGCAGGCCCCCATTGCCCGCGACGATCGCGTGACGTCGGCCCAGACTCTCGGGAAGACGGCCGTGGACGTGCCCGTCCTGAAGAACGACGAAGACCCCGATGGTGTGGGGGAGAACCTCAAGATCAGTACTGGGTTGGAGACGGCACGGCCCGGTTCTGAGGGCAACGTCATCGTTGACCTCACGGAGCAGCCGCAACTGGTGCCCTACACCGTGGAGGACGTGGACGGACAGAAGTCCACGGCCATCATCTGGGTGCCGGGCATCGGGCAGCAGGTTCCCACGTTGGCCAAGGATGAGGTGGTGGAGCTGGTATCGGGCCAGTCTGTCACCGTAAATTTGGCCGACTGGGTCAAGGTCCGTGATGGACGTTCCCCCCGCCTCACCCAGGCGGACCGCATCAAGCTCATCGGGGCTGACGGCAGCGATCCTATTGCCAACGGTGGCACTGCAATCAAGTACACCGCGGGTGCAGAATACGTGGGCCCGGGATCCATCAGCTTTGAAGTCACGGATGGAACAGGTCCTGATGACCCCAACGGCTTGAAGTCCACGCTCAGCATCCGTACCAAGGTGCTTCCGGACCCCAATAAGAACAATCCGCCCACGCTGCTTGGCAGCCAGGTTGAGGTTCCCAAGGGCGACTCGGCGAGCCTGGACCTGGAGAAGCTGACCTCGGATCCCGATGCCGACGACGTCCAGAACATGGGCTACGAGCTGGTGGGCGCGGCGCCCGGCGGTTTCCGGGTGAACATCGACGGCAAGACACTCAAGGTGTCCGCTGACGATTCGGTGCAGATCGGCCAGAGCGGCACAGTCCAGGTGAAAGCCAAGGACCGCCGCGGACTGGAAGCCCTCGCTACCTACAAGCTCTCCCTGTCGGCATCCAACCGGCCCAAACCTGTGGCCAATGATGATGTGGAACCCGATGCCCAATCGGGCAAACCGGTCACAGTGAATGCACTGGCCAACGATTCGAACCCGTTCCCCGATACGCCGCTGAAGATCGTCTCGGCCGTGACTGAAACTGGCCAGGGTACCGCGGATTCCAGTGGTGGAAACGTGACAGTGACGCCCGCAACGGGCTTCACCGGAACAATGGTTGTGGCATACACAGTGCAGGACAAGACCGGGGAGCTCTCGCGGTACGCCACGGCACGCATCCGGCTCACGGTGAAGGACAAGCCAGCTGCTCCCACGACTCCGCTTGCGCAGAGCGTTGGCGACCAGACTGCCTTGCTGACCTGGAATGCCCCTGCCGACCGTGGTTCGCCGATCACTAAATACACGGTGTACGGCGAAGGCGGCTTCAAACAGGACTGCCCAGCCAACACCTGCACGCTGACGGGCCTGACCAACAACGCGAAGTACCACTTCGCAGTGACGGCCACCAATGCCATCAATGAGTCCGATCGCTCGCCGGTGTCCGCGGAGGTTCGACCCGACGTCAAACCGGACACCCCCGTGGCACCGACGCTCAAGTTCGGGGACAAGCAGTTGTCCGTAGCCTGGGTCCCGCCAGCCAGTAAGGGCTCGCCCGTCAAGTCCTACGATCTTGAGATCTCCCCGGCTCCTGCGGGCCAGAATCCCCAGATCCAGAACCTCACCGGTGCAAGCTACGTCTGGAAAGGCCTGACGAACGGCGTTGCCTACAAGGTCCGTGTCCTGGCAAGAAACGATGCCAAAGAACCCTCGGAATGGAGTCCCTACTCCGCCGCGGAAACTCCGGCAGGGGTCCCGGCAACACCGGCTGCTCCTTCAGTGTCCGGCGCAGGATCGGTTGGCAGCCAGAGCCAGCTGAAGGTCAGCTGGGTAGCACCGAACAATAATGGCGACCCCGTGTCTGCCTACACGCTGACCACCTACCGGGGTGGCGCCGTCGTGGGTTCCCAGTCTGTAGCCGCGACATCGCAGAATGTCACCGTGGCAAACGCTGAAGCTGACTACACCTTTACGGTTTCGGCTACCAACAAGGCCGGTGTCAGCGGAGTCAGCCAGCAGTCGGCTGCTATTCGTGCTGCGGGCAAACCCGGCACGGTAGGAAGCGGTTCGGTCACCGCAACCGGCACCAGTGGACAGCTCCGGGTGGCATTTACACCGCTGACCGCCGCGGAACGCAATGGCTCGCAGGACAACGAAATCACCTACCGCTGGCAGACTGCCTACGGCTCGGGGCCGATTGGCCGTGGCGGCGGAGACATCGGCGGTCAGCCAAACGGCACCAACGTGGTGGTCAACATCATTGCCACTTCGGTGAAGAACGGCATGTCCGGTGATGCCAAGGCAATCGGCACGGGGAACCCCTATGGGCCTCCGAACGCGCCGAACGTCAACGGTGGAAAGTCCGCCAAGGGCGATGGCCAGGTGCACTGGACGTGGAACAACCCATCCATGAACGGCCGGCCCCTGGATCACTACGAGGTCAGCCTGGACGGTGGCGGCTGGAACGGCGTGGGTAAGGCCACGAGCTTTGATGCCTCCGGTGGTGGATGGAACAACACACGCAACCTGAAGGTCAGGGCAGTGACTGTTGTGGCCGGACCGGCCGGCAGCGCCAACTCCACCAGCGGCGACGACCCCACCCCACCGCCGCCAGCGTCACAGATCCAGGTGGACGCCAGCAGTGTCCGCACGTGCCCGGGCAAGCCCGGCCTGCCGGACTCCTACACTCCGGGCAGCCCTGCCAGTTGCGGCGTCGGCTGGGTGGAGCGCTCCTGGGGCAAGATCACCATCAATTGCACCAAAGACATCTACGGCAACGGCACCCCTTGGTACCGGCTACAGGGCACTGCCAAGGACGGCTGGTTCGTCAAGTCCACCACGGTGGATCTCTACGGACCCCGGCCAGGCGGTTGCTGAATTGCCCACCACACATCATCCCAACCCGTCATACCCAGATAAGGACTGAACCCAATGACCATGACAAACGAGCAGGCCGCGTGGTTTGCAGAAACGTTCGAGAAGCTCGTTGCCAACGTGGGCCAGGCCGTTCTGGGCAAGGACCACGTGATCCGGCTCACCTTCACGGCGATGCTGGCTGAAGGCCACGTCCTGTTTGAAGATGCGCCTGGTACTGGCAAGACCTCCCTTGCCCGTGCCTTGGCCGCGACAGTCCAGGGTTCCCACAACCGCATCCAGTTCACTCCGGACCTCCTGCCTTCGGACGTCACGGGTGTGACCATCTATGACCAGAAGACCCAGAAGTTCGAGTTCCACAAGGGCCCGGTCTTCAACAACATTGTCCTGGCCGATGAGATCAACCGTGCCTCGCCGAAGACCCAGTCGGCGTTGCTGGAGGTCATGGAAGAATCGCGCGTCACCGTGGATGGCACCACGTACGAGGCAGGCCGTCCGTTCATGGTCCTGGCTACGCAGAACCCGATTGAACAGGCCGGTACCTATCGCCTGCCTGAGGCGCAGCTGGACCGATTCCTGATCAAAACGTCCATCGGCTACCCGGACCACGCCTCCACTGTAAGGCTCCTGGGAGGGGCCAACTTGAAGGACCGTTCCAAGGACCTCACTGCCATCATCACCACCCAGGCCGTGGCTGACATGGCGGACCTCGCCGCCACCACCCACGTGGACACTGCAGTGCTGGAATACATTTCACGGCTCTGCGAAGAGACGCGCAACGCTTCCGAGACCCGCCTTGGCGTCTCGGTCCGTGGTGCCTTGGCCATGGTTCGCGCCGCGAAAGTTTGGGCGGCCGGACAGGGACGCAACTTTGTCCTTCCGGATGACATCAAGGAACTTGCCCCCGTGGTCTGGACGCACCGTTTGGTGATGGATCCCGAGGCCGAATTCTCCGGCGCGACGCCGGAGGTCGTGCTCACGCGTGTCCTGGCCGACGTCGCCGCCCCGCAGCAACGCGCGAGCGCATAGGGCTGTGCGAACGCTTAACAAAGTAGTCGGTGCCTGGCAGCGCAAGCCCGGCATCCAGAAGCCCGGCAAACTCCATCCCTCGGCCGTATGGGCTGAAGCTGTGGGAACGGCGGGCGAGTTTGTCGCGCCGGCATGGGCCAAGGTGCGGGAGCTGTGGCTTCGCTTCGCCTGGCCTGTCCTTTCCGTGGTGAGCGTGCTCGGCTGGGTGGTCCTTGCTGCGGCTATTGGGCTGTGGATCGCCGGGCAGGCCTGGGGGTGGCAAGAGGCGAAGTCTGCCGCGATGGTTGCTTTCCTGCTGTTTGTGTTGGCCGTGGGCTTCATCGTGGGCCGCTCGGCTTACGGCGTTGTCCTGGATCTGGCCCGAACCCGCGTGGCGGTGGGGGACGACGCCGTGGGCAGCATCGCCGTGTCCAATCCTTCGGCCAGGCCGCTGTTGCCTGCCGCGTTGGAGTTGCCGGTGGGCGCCGCGACCGCTATCTTCCACTTGCCCCGCATGAAGCCGGCCCAGGTACATGAGGACCTTTTCACCATTCCGACGGCGCGGCGCGCTGTGATTGTTGTCGGTCCCGTACGATCCGTGCGTGCTGACCCGCTCCATCTACTGCGGCGGCGCGTGCTCTGGACTGAGCCGGTGGACCTTTTCGTCCACCCACGCACGGTACCGTTGGGAGGCTCGGCTGCCGGCTTCATCCGAGACCTTGAAGGCATGCCCACCACGGAACTTTCCAGTGCCGATGTGTCCTTTCACGCACTGCGCGACTACGTTCCCGGGGACGATCGCCGTCACATTCACTGGAAGACCACGGCCCGCACCAACAAACTTATGGTCCGGCAGTTCGAGGAAACGCGCCGAGCGCACCTGGCTATTTCGCTCTCCATCAACACCGACGAGTACGATTCCGAATCCGAATTCGAAATGGCCATTTCCGTTGCCGCCTCCATCGGCCGACAAGCCATCCGGGAGCAGCGTGAGCTGGACGTCCTGACGCAAAAGGGACCGCTCCGCTGTGAAACTGGCCGCAACCTGCTGGACGACATGACCAGGATTGTGGGGGCACCCCTACGGAAGACCGCCGTCGACCTCGCCCGGAACCTATCGGACACCGTTCCCAACGCATCCGTGGTGTTTTTCGTGGTGGGGAGCCATGTTACGGCCACGCAGCTTCGCACCGCGGCGGCGTCCGTTCCGCCGGGTGTCCGCAGCCTGGCCGTCCGCGTCCAACCCGGAGCGGCGCCGTCGCGGGCCAACATTGCAGACCTGACGGTCCTCACCGTTGGCGACCTCGATGACCTGGCAATCGTGCTGAGAAAGGCGGCAGCATGAGCACCGCACCAAATCTTCGCGCACGCCGCAGGGACACCAGCGGCGCCAGGCGCGCCAGCGCTGGCTCGGTCTTCGCCGATGGCCGACCCCTTTGGCATTTTGCCGTGGACTGCGGCGCCTTGGTGGTCCTGCTGTTCCTGGGCGTGCTTGGCTTCAGCCTGAGCTTCGGTGGCGATCCGCATTACATCATCGCGGGCCTGGGCGGCATTTTCCTGGGACTCGGCATCGCGATCCTGAACGCGCACCTTCGCTTGGGACTGCTGATCACCACCGCACTGGGTTTCGGCGCGTACATGCTGTTCGGTTCGGCATTGGCAGTGCCCGACTCAGCCGTCCTCGGGTTCCTGCCGAGCCTGGACTCGCTGCGGATCTTGCTGCTGGGGATTGTCTTTGCGTGGAAGGACATGCTCACGGTGGGCGTGCCCGTGGGCACGGCCAACGGCATGCTCATTGTGCCGTTCCTCAGCTCGCTGATCACAGCACTGGCTGCGGGCTTGTTGACCTGGCGTCTGAAGAGCCCGTATTGGCCGCTGTTGCCGGTGCTGGTCCTTTTCGTCACCGGCATCGCCTTCAGTACCAGCGCGGGCTTCCTGAATGTGGAGCGCGGCGTGTCCTTGACCATTGTCTCGATTGTCTGGGCGACGTTCCGCCGTGACGCACTCCGGCAGAGCAGCACCAAGACCGTTTCGGCCAACAGGGCTGAGTCCGACGCCGGTGCGGCCCGCCGCGGGAAGCTTCGCCGCCTGGGGACTGCTGCTGCCGTGGTGGTCGCCGCCGTCGGGATCACCGCAGTCGCTTCGCCTTTGGTGACCGCCAGCGACGACCGGAAGGTACTGCGCAACACGATCGTTCCGCCGTTCGACCCCCGCGACTACATCACGCCGCTTGCGAGCTTCCGGAATTTCGTGAAGGACGAGAAAGACCACACGCTGTTCACTGTGAAGGGCCTACCCAAGGACGCACGCGTGCGACTCGCGGCGCTGGATGCCTTTAACGGCCTGAACTACACCATGGATCCCAACAGTTCCGGCAACTTCAGCAAGGTGGGTGATGCCCGTTCGCTGAACACGCTGGCCGATACGGGAAGCCCCGTAGCCGGAACCAATTACACGCTGGAAATCAACATCGAGGACTACCAGGGATACTTTGTCCCGGGAGGCCGCCACACCACAGGTATGAGCTTCCTGGAGAGCTCCGGGGCGGCGTCGGGACTGTACTTCAACGCCGGCACCGATACCGCAGTGACCACCAAGGGCCTGGCAAAGGGCGACAACTACACGGTCCAGGTTTCTGATCCGGGAACTCTTGAACATGGCCAGCTGACGCAGTACGACTTCGCCAAGCTCACGTTGCCCGAGGCCCAGGAAGTACCGCCGATCGTCGCCTCGCAGGCGAACGAGCTCTCGGCTGACGCTCCCACGGCAATCGACCGTGTTCGGCAGATCGAAGCCCACTTCCAGAAGAGCGGGGCGTTCAGTAACGGCCTCGTGGCTGACGGCCAGTTGCCGAGTTTGCCTGGTCACAGTGCAGCACGCGTTCGCAGCCTGCTCTCCGCCAAGCAAATGCTGGGCGATGACGAACAATACGCTGTGGCTATGTCGCTCATGCTGCGTCACCTCGGCATCCCTTCGCGCGTCGTCATGGGGTTCTATCCCGATCCCAAGAGCCCGGAAAACGGTGCAGGGGACGTCAAGATCACGGGCAAGGACGTGCACGCCTGGGTGGAAGTGGCCTTCGACCGCGTCGGCTGGGTGTCGTTCGATCCCACCCCGCCCAAGGACAACGTGCCCATCCCGCCGGACCCCGAGAACAAGTCCAAGCCCAAGCCGCAGGTGCTGCAGCCGCCGCCCCCGCCGCAGGAGCCCGCGGACCTCCCGCCGGACTCCACCCCGGATGCCCTGGATGCTGACGAGAAGAAAAACAACCCGTGGCTGTTCTGGGGGCCGCTGCTGGCCGCGATCGGCGTGGCAATGATTCCGCTCGGAATTCTCGCCGTGCCGCTCCTGCTGATCCTTCTGCTTAAATCACGACGCCGGAAGGCACGTTTTCGTGATGGCCACCCCGCCCAGCGGGTGGGCGGTGGGTGGAACGAAGTGTTGAGCCTTGCCACCGACATGGGCGCCTCGATAGACAACAAGTCCACGCGGCGGGAATCGGCCACCGTCATCGCGGAGGCATTCCCGGTGACCGGAACTACCACCACGATGCTGGCGCACAGGGCTGACGCCGCAGTCTTCGGAGCGGGTCAACCCAGCGAGGAAGAAGTCAAGGAGTACTGGGAAATCGTGGATTCCTCGCTTGAGGACATCACCGGAAGCGTTGGTTTCTGGAAGAGGCAGCAGGCCAGGTTCTCGCCTAGATCGTTGCTTTCCGATGGCAGGGCCGCGCTGCGCCGACGGGAACAGACACCCCCGGACCCCACGAAGGGTGGCAAGTTCACAGCCGGCAACCTGTTCAAGAAGAAGGGCAGCATTGATGAGTAGTGAAGCTGAGCTGTGCCCGGCCTGCAAACACCCGGTGCGTCCCGGCGCAGCTTTTTGTACTCATTGTGGATCGCCGCTGACCAATCGTGGAGCCCGGAAGGAACGCAACGTCAACCGTGCCCAGGCTGCCGCCCTCGACTTCGCAACCCGGCAAGGCCTGCCCGATGCCGGTAGTATCTCGGTAGTGCCGGCGTCAACAGCACCGATGCAGCCGGGACGTGAATCAGCTGCAAACGTACATCCGGGGCCAGGGGGAGGGACCACAATGACTACACAGCTCGAGCTGGTACCGGCATCCGCAGGCAAACGCCTGGGTGCGGCAGTGCTGGACTGGTTGGGACCTGTGGCCGTCCTGGCGACCACCTTCGCACTTGGCATCGCGGGCATCACCCAAACCCGGCGGAACGGCTTTATCGTCTACGACACCGCTCTGCTGGTCCTCTTGGGGAGCATCGGCCTCGGTGTCACGGTCGTATACGTGTTTGTACTTCTTGGAATCGAAGCCCGGTCTGGAAACACCATTGGTAATCAACTGATGGGCATCAGAAGTGCCGATGCCGACGGCTACGCTCCGGGCGGGGGTGTGGTCTTTGTCCGTGGCATTCTCACGGGTGGGCTCCTCCTGCTGGGGGCAATCCTCGGCGCAGTGCTGTTGGGGCTTGGGTTGCTTGGATTGGTCCTGTGGATCGCCCTCCCGCTCATGGTCCTAGGTGTGGTTTGGGCCGTCCTGGTGGTTGTTTCCAATGCCTGGGACAAGAACGGCAAGCTGCGTGGCTGGCATGACAAAGCTGCGAAGTCCTTGGTGTTCGATGTCCACGCAGGCCGCAACCCGGTTGCTACTGGAGGGATCCAGGGGCCTTACAGCTTCGCGCCCGTCGAGCTACCGCCCGTGCAGCCAGTGGTGTCACCCATGCCGTCAATGTCCAGGGCATCAGCAACGTCCGGCGCACCAGCAACGGCAAACCCTGTTCCAGCACCCACCCCAGCCCCAATGCCAACAGCGCAACCTTCCCACAATCCCAACCAGTGGCGTCCTCCTGCTGCCCCGCGTCCTGGGACTCACTCACACCAGGCTCCGGCAGGGACGGCGCAGGCGGATCAGCAGCCAGCTCCTGTTGCCCCTGCGCACCCGGACGATGACGTGGAGAGGACGCAGATGCGGCCCGGAACTGCCCGGGCGGAGGCCGTGCTCCGGATCCGTGTCGACGACGGCCAGGACGTCCAACTGGGTGGAACCGTCCTGGTTGGCCGCAATCCGGCACCCCAGCCTGGGGAAGCTGCCGAGCAGTTGCTGGCCGTTTCGGATCCAGGAAGGTCCATCTCCAAGACCCACTTGCACCTCCGGGTTGATGGCGATGGTGTGTGGGTTACAGACCGCAACTCAACCAATGGCAGCGCCGTCACCACGCCCGATGGCCTCCAGACCCGGCTTCATCCGGGGGAAGCAGTTTTCGTCAGACCAGGTTCCACCGTTCACTTCGGGGACCGTTCCTTCCACCTAGGACAAGCATGAACTCACAGCCGGCCAGTCCCGCCGATGCGGATGCCAACGCCGCTGGATCCTCCTTTCAACTTAGCTACGGATATGGGACGGACCGCGGACTGCGCCGCGAACTGAACGAGGACTCCTTCATTGCATCGGATCCCGTCTTCGCGGTGGCCGATGGCATGGGGGGCCATGAGGCAGGCGAGATCGCCAGTGGCGTGTGTGTGCGCACCCTGGGCAGTTCCCCTGTCCTGGCGGCAGGGGTCCGTTCGGCTTCGGCAGCGGACCTGCAGGAGTGCCTCTTGAAGGCCGATGCCAGCATCCGCGAAGCCACAGGAGCGCGCGCGGGGACTACGCTCTCCGGCGTCGTGGTGGTGGAACAGATGGGCGTTCCCTATTGGCTGGTCATGAACATTGGGGATTCCCGGACGTATCGCCTCAGCCAGGGTCATTTCGCCCAGATCAGCGTGGACCATTCAGAAGTCCAGGAACTGGTGGACTCCGGTGACATCACGGCCGAGCAAGCGGCAGTTCATCCGCGCAGGCATGTGGTCACCCGCGCTTTGGGCACTGGCGACGAGACCGAGGCGGACTTCTGGTTGCTGCCCATTCAGGAGGGGGACCGGATCATGGTCTGCTCCGACGGGCTGAACGGCGAACTGGGGGATGACCATCTGTTCCGCATCCTCAGCACCGTGGCCCATCCTCAGGACGCAGTGGATGCCTTGATCCAAGCTGCCCTGCGCAGCGGCGGACGGGACAACGTCACGGTGATCGTGGTTGACGCCAAGAACGTCCTTAACGACGCCGGCATCGCCACCACCGCGCCGCGCCCGGAGAGCGAATCAGAGGTGGAGGAGGACACCCTCCCCAGGGCCTGGGTGACAGGAACTGACCAGGAGGAGGGCGTAGATGGCAAGCACTAACAACCCACCCCACGCCCGATACCAGCGTGGTGACTGGTTCGGCGTCGTGCGTCAGGGCACTGTGGTGCTGTTGGGCCCCGACACGTCGCCTGCCCTGATCGATTCGGTGTGGGAACTTCTAGCGTCCGCGCCTGAAGCCCATGAGGTCCTCCACGAAGTGACCGAGGCTTTCGGGGTTTCCCTCAGCCGCATCCCACCCTTTGGAATCATCGACTCCAAGGACGCGCTGCGCGTGTTTCTTCGCGGCGACCTTGAACTCGTCGTGAAAATGTCCGCCGGGGACGAGGTGCTCTCTGGACGGGACGTGACTACCTGGACGGAGCGCCGGCTCACCGGCGCTGATTCGTACAGCCTGCGGATAGCCTCGGGAACGGGTTCCCCTTCCGTCCCGGGAAACCTTGGTATCCCGGCAAGAGCTGGTAAAACCTCGACGCCGGACGGCAGCTTGCCGCTGGGGGAGGGCGTGGTTCTGCTTGCCTCCCTCGAGGTGGTGCTCCAACCCGGCGCTGTGAAGGTTCCGGCGCCGGCTGTGGTGTCCGATGAAACCATGATTGGCTACGCCGACGCAGACCTGGGTCTCACCATCGCGCCCGGACATTCCGAAGGTCATGCCGAGAGCACTGAACAGCCCGAACAGCCCGAGAGCACTGAACAGCCCGAGAGCACTGAACACCCCGAGAGCACTGAACAGCCCGAGAGCACTGAACACCCCGAGAGCACTGAACAGCCCGAAAGCGCTGAAGAATCCTCGGGCGTTCCCGTCCACACCAGCACCACGGATCCCATAATTCCTTCGCTGGAGACCACCACCAACTATGACCACCTGTGGGACAAGACGGTGATGCGCAACATCGAAGACGCAGCTGTGCGCGTGGACGACGAATCTGACGATCACGATGCTCCGGCGGCCCATGCCCCTGCGGCACAAACTCCGGCATCAGAAACATCGGGCTCGGAAACACCCACGTCAGAAGCACTAATGTCAGCTTCGGCACCAAGTCCCGCGCCTGGGTCGGCCGAAGCAGGCAGTGACAAGGCAGCGGACGGTGGATCCGGCGTCGGGCATGTGCCTGCACTGATCGAGTCCGTTCCCTGGCTGCGCAGCCCCGGCGAAGTACCCGCCCCTGAGGGCCGGGCCGAATCGATTGCTCCGCCACAAGCCCCTTCCACTTCAGCGAATGGCAACCGGCCTGCGCCTCAGGTTCCGGCGGGATGGGAGTCTGCCCCGGCGGGTTTGGCGTCGATGCCAGCGCTTCGGCCCACCATGCCCATGAATAGTCCGCGCTCGGACAGCGTCCCCGCGGCGGAGGATGCTGACCATGACGGCCAGACGATCATGAAGAGCAGCATCGCCGGCCAGGACGCACAAGGTGCAGAGCCCGGCGTTGCACCGAAGGATGCCCCGGCTGGCAACGGTCCCAGCGTTTTAGCGCGGGTGTGCTCCCAAGGTCATGCCAACCCGCCCACGTACTCTCAATGTGCCACGTGTGGTTTCGCGCTATCCGGTGATTCGCTTCAGGTCCCGCGACCCCGCTTGGGCAGGATGCGGTTATCCACTGGTGAGCTGATCGATTTGGACCAGTCACTCATCATTGGAAGGCAGCCGTCAGTGTCCCGCGTGCAGGGCGGCACCATGCCACGACTGGTCCAGGTGGAGAGCCCCGGAGGGGACATTTCCCGCTCACACGTCGAGGTTCGGTTGGAGGGTTGGCACGTCATGCTGTGCGACCTCAAAGCGACGAACGGAACCGTGCTCATTCGAGAAGGCCAAGCACCCCGCCGACTCGCCCAAAACGAGATGGCCATCCTTTTGGACGGCGACATCGCTGAATTGGGCGACGACATTTCATTGCGTTTCGAGGAGATTCTTTGAGTTCCAAGAGGCCCCCCGCGCCGCCTCCACCGATTCCCGGCTTCAAGTACGTAAGCCTGCTGGGCTCAGGTGGCTTCTCTGACGTGTACCTGTACGAACAGGACAGGCCGCGCCGTAAAGTAGCCGTCAAGGTGCTGCTGTCCGACTTGAAGACCGAGGGTGCACGCCGCCGTTTCGAGTCCGAAGCGAACCTGATGGCGCAGTTGTCCTCGCACCCGTACATCGTGACGATTTTCGAGGCGGAAATCACGGAGAGCGGCCATTCCTACCTGGCCATGGAGTACTGCTCCCGGCCCAGCCTCGATGTGCGCTACCGCCGCCAGCGCTTCAGCGTGGATGAGGTCTTGGCCGTCGGCATCCAGGTGGCATCCGCCGTCGAGACCGCGCACAGGGCTGGCATCGTGCATCGGGATATTAAGCCCGCCAACATCCTGGTCACCGACTACAACCGTCCCGCCCTCACCGACTTCGGCATTTCCGGGACCATTGGGGCCGATACCGAGGACGACGCCGGAATGTCCATCCCGTGGTCACCGCCGGAGCAATTCCGGGGCGGGGCAGTTGACGGCGTTCCAGTGGACATTTGGGCCCTCGGTGCCACCCTGTACACGCTCCTTGCGGGTCGTTCACCGTTTGTCCTTCCTGGCCAGGACAACTCGCAGCGGGAACTGATCTCCCGCATCACCAATTCGCCGCTGCCCAGGCTCGGCCGTGCCGACGTTCCGGAGTCCTTGGAACTCGTCTTGGCTACGTCCATGGCGAAGTCCCCGGAATCCCGCTATTCCTCGGCCCACGCTTTTGCCTTGGCGTTGCAGCGGATCCAGACAGAGCTGAACTTGTCCGTGACGCCCTTTGAGGTGCTCGAAGAACAAGCGCACGGCGACGAGCACCCGGACGACACCTACGAAGAAACCAGGGTCAGGAGCATCGCGTCCATTGATCCGGACGCGCCCGGGACGGCTACAACCGGCTCGGCTCCCACGTTCCCGGCACGGACCTTCCCTTCCACTGTTCCGGGAAGCGCCACTGTTCCAGGAAGCAGCGCACACCCGCAGCCGTCACCTCCCCGGTCGCAGCCACCGCAGGTTCCTTCGGCACACACCTATCCGCCGTTCCACGCTCCTCAGCCTGGCACGCCTGAACCCGACCCCGCCGAGTCCACGGTCCTTCGCGGCTGGCAGCCTTCGGGCCGGCAACATGAAGTAGACGCGACGGTGGCCCGCTACGCTGTGCAGGCCCCCACCGACAGCCCGGAGGAAGCCGCAGTTGCCGACCACGGCAAACGCAATCTCTGGCTGGCGGCGACGGGCGCCGCAGTCTTGGTTGTCGCGATTGTTGTGGGTGTGGTGCTGGGTGCCCAGGCGCAGCCGAAGGTTGTCCCCACGGAGAGCGGGAGCAAATCCCCCGTGGATGCTTTGGGCGATGGCGGGGTTCCGGATGTAGAGGGGCTGATCGGCACCCGGGACCCCAAAAATCCGGACTTCGCTGATTTCAAGTGGAAGAACCCGCAGCCCAAGGACGGTGATACCTACAAGTGGCGTTACAGGACTGTCGTCCTCACCGAAAGTGACTACAGCACCTCCGAAAAGGAGCCTCGCGCACGGGCTTATGGCACGGAATCGCCACTTTGCATCCAGGTGATTATTGTCCGCGCTGATGGCAGTGCCTCGTCCGGGGGCGAGGGTTCCATCGCCTGCGTGGACTAGAAGCGGCCGCATGACACACACTTACAGCCGACTGAGGAGGCACAGATCATGGGGGATCTAGCAATAGATTTCTGTGGCGAATGGTACGAACCATCCGACGAAGACGTCTTTGACATCGGTCGGGAAGGCGACCTGGAGGTCGACGACAACCCGTACCTGCACCGGCGCTTTTTGCAGATTGCACGTTATGACGGCATGTGGTGGCTGAGCAACGTAGGCAGCATGCTCTCTGCAACCGTCGCGGACGGATCGGGCGGCATGCAGGCTTGGCTGGCTCCCGGCGCCCGGATTCCGCTCGTTTTCAGCCACACCAATGTCATCTTCACCGCTGGGCCCACCACGTATGAGTTCGCCGTGCATTTGAAGACGCCCTCGTTCCGGCATGAAGCCAGGGACGAGGACCAAGCGGGGGACACCACCATAGGCCCTGTCGTCTTTACCGACTCGCAGAAAGCACTGATCGTCGCCCTCGCTGAGCCCATGCTGCGCCGGGATGGCACCGGGTTCAGCGCGATTCCGTCCTCGGCGCAGGCAGCCAAGAGGCTTGGTTGGGCCCTGACCCGCTTCAATCGCAAGCTGGATAACGTCTGCGACAAGTTGGACCGCGTTGGCGTCGTGGGCCTGCGTGGTGGCGCCGGCAAACTCGCCACCAACCGCCGCGCCCGCTTGGTGGAGCACGCCGTGACCTCACACTTGGTGACTGCCGCGGACCTGTACCTTCTGGAAACCATGACTGGAGCAGACGAAGCATGAAGTTCCGCTTGACCTTGCGGCGAGACCCCGCGGAAGCAAAGGACCTCGCCGTTACCGTGGATGGTCGCGCAACGGTGGCGGACATCGCCACCGAACTGTGGGCTGCCGACCCCGCGCGCAAGGGCACCGAACCGCCGTCGAACCTGTCCATCAGCGTGGACGAAGCGTTCGTTGGCGGCGGGCTGTCCGGCCATGTCCTCAGGCCCTCGGACAACCTGCTCGAGTCCGGCCTGCGGCCCGGTTCCAAGGTTTCGCTTGCGCAGGTGAGCGAGCAGTTTGCGTCGAACGGCAACGGCGGTACCAACGGCCAAAACCGTGGACCAGCCGCGGCGACCCTGCGCGTTATGTCAGGGCCTGACGTCGGACGCGAATTTTCGCTGCCATTCGGCACCAGCTACATCGGCCGGGACAGGGACGCCGACATCCGCCTCTCGGATCCGCTAACGTCCAAGCGCCACGCACGCATCACCGTTGGCGAGACTGTGGAGATCGTGGACACGAACTCGGCCAACGGACTCCTCATGGAAGGTTTGCCGGTCACCCGGGCAACGCTTGAATCCTCGGATACGGTGACTTTGGGCGATACCACCGTTGGGGTTGTTTCACTGTCGCGGAACCATGGAGGCGGCCCATCATCGCCGCTGGTCGATTTCAACCGCTCGCCGCGTGTGCTGCCGAGGTTTGAGTCTCCCAAACGTGTGCCGCCGGCTGGGCCCAAACGCCCTGAACACCAACCATTCCCGTACATCATGTTGATCGCGCCGCTGCTGATGGGTGGCGTCCTCTTCGCATTCACCCAGAACCTGCTCTCGGTGCTTTTCATGGCAATGATGCCGCTGTTCATCGTTGGCCACTATGTGGACCACAAGATGCAGGGCAAGCGCCAGGCGAAGGAAGGCCATAAGCAGTTCCAGGCTTCAATGCTGGCGTTCCGGGAGGACATTGACCGGCAACAGAACATTGAACGGGCCGTGCGGCTTCAGGAAGCGCCATCGGTCAGCGATACCGTCGATGCGATCTACAAACTCGGCCCGCTCCTGTGGACCAACCGTCCTGAGCATCAGCATTTCCTTGGTGTCCGTTTCGGACTCGGATCTTCGCCCTCGCGGATTCAGTTCGACGAACCCGGGGCCAACGAAACCGAACCCCGGTACATGAGGGAAATCCAGGAATGCCTGCAGCAGGTCCGCGTCATTGATGGCGTGCCGATCGTGTCCCAGCTGCGTACTTCGGGTTCGTTCGGCGTGGCAGGGGACCGCAACGTGGTGGACGATGTCGCCCGCGGAATGGTGCTTCAGCTGGTGGGACTCCACTCGCCCGCGGAGGTGGTGTTGACTGCACTGACCTCGGCCCGCTCGCGTGAGCGCTGGGACTGGCTGCAGTGGCTCCCGCACGTTGGTTCCGGCCACAGCCCGCTCTCCGGGGACCATCTGGCCGCCGGCCCTGCTGCCGGCGCCTCGCTGCTCTCCCGCCTGGAAGACCTTGTGGAGCAGCGCGAGGCCCAGGCCAAAGAGCCCGGTGCGCAGCCACGCCCCGCGCTCAAGGACGAGCACGAAGAGATTCCCGGCCCCGTGGTACCTGCTGTCCTGGTGGTCGTTGAGGACGATGCACCGGTGGACCGGGGACGGCTGACGCGGCTGGTGGAACGCGGCCCGGACTTCGGGGTGCACGTCATGTGGGTGGCAGCGAATGTGCAGTCCCTGCCTGCTGCTTGCCGGGACTTCCTCTCCGTCGACGGCGATCACGGCACCACTACCGGCCAGGTACGGCTTGGCCGCCACACCTACCCTGTGAGTTGCGAAAGCCTCGACGCTGGTCTTGCCACGCAGCTGGCGCGCATGATGTCGCCGTTGGTGGATGTCGGAAATCCGCTCGAGGACGATTCGGACCTCCCGCGTGCCGTTTCCTACGCCACCTTGATCGGCAAGGAACTAATGGACAACCCGCAGGCCGTTGCCGAACGCTGGCAGGAGAACAATTCAGTCCATGCCACGGCGGTGCCCAACCGGAAGGACAACGGAAGCCTGCGTGCCTTGGTGGGCTCCAAAGGCGTTGAACCGTTCTACCTGGACCTCAAGAACGAAGGACCCCACGCCCTCGTGGGCGGAACCACCGGCGCAGGTAAATCAGAGTTCCTTCAGTCCTGGGTGATGGGAATGGCAGCAGCCTACAGCCCGGACCGTGTCAGCTTCCTTTTCGTGGATTACAAGGGTGGTGCTGCCTTTGCCGACTGCCTGCACCTGCCACACACCGTGGGGCTCGTCACGGACTTGTCTCCGCACCTGGTCCGCAGGGCCCTGACCTCGTTGCGGGCCGAGCTTCACTATCGTGAACGCCTGCTGAACCGTAAAAAGGCCAAGGACCTGCTGGCGCTGCAGCGGGAAGCAGACCCCGAGGCACCGCCGTACCTCATCATCATCGTGGACGAATTCGCGGCGCTGGCAACTGAGGTCCCTGAGTTTGTTGACGGTGTGGTGGACGTTGCTGCCCGTGGACGTTCCCTGGGATTGCACCTGATCCTCGCCACCCAGCGCCCTGCGGGCGTCATCAAGGACAACCTGCGGGCAAACACGAACCTTCGTGTTGCGTTGCGCATGGCAGATGAAGTGGATGCGGTGGACATTCTTGGCGTCCCCACGGCAGCCTACTTCGATCCTTCCATTCCAGGCCGCGGTGCGGCGAAAACCGGCCCCGGCCGCATCCAGGGGTTCCAGACCGGATATGCGGGTGGCTGGACCACCGAGAAGCCGCAGCGCCCCCGGATCGACATCGTTGAGATGGCCTTCGGATCCGGTCCCTCGTGGGAGCCACCGCCTGCCACGACTGTGGAGGAAGAACCCGCTGGCCCCAACGACATCGCCAGAATGACCAGCAACATCATCCGCGCCGCGGACTTCCTGGCGATTGCACCTCCACGCAAGCCGTGGCTGAACGAACTCGCCATGACCTACGACTTCTCCAAATTGCCAAACCCACGCACGGACGAGCGGCTCCTGCTGGGCGTGGCCGATGACCCCGCACACCAGGACCAGCCCACCGTGTTCTATGAACCGGACAAGGACGGCAACATGGCCGTCTACGGTACGGGTGGTTCGGGCAAGTCAGCGGCGCTGCGCGGAATCGCCATCGCCGCCGCCGTCACCCCTCGTGGTGGGCCCGTCCACGTGTATGGCATTGACTGTGGTTCTTCAGGTTTGAAGATGCTGGAAGGACTTCCGCACGTGGGGGAGGTCATCAACGGTGACGACGTCGAGCGGGTTGGCCGCCTTCTGCGCTGGCTCAAGGAGGTTGCCGATGACCGTGCCGCGCGCTTCGCCGAGGTCCGGGCCTCCACCATTGTTGAATACCGTGAACTCGCAAACCGTCCGGACGAAAAGCGTATCTTCATCCTGGTGGACGGTATGTCCGCGTTCCGTGAAGGCTATGAGTACAGCAACCTGTCCGCACTCTGGGACATCTTCCTCCAACTGGCAACCGATGGACGTCCCCTGGGTATCCACCTGGTAGTGAGCGGTGACCGAACCAACTCTGTACCGGCGTCGCTCCTTGCCTCGATCCAAAAACGATTGGTCCTGCGTCTTAGCTCCGAAGACGACTACATGACGCTCGATGTGCCCAAGGACGTCCTCAACGCAGCCTCGCCTCCCGGCCGCGGATTGCTCGATGGGCTGGAAGTCCAACTGGCCGTGCTGGGTGGTAACTCGAACCTGGCGCTGCAGGCCCGCGAAGTGTCCAAACTCAGCCAGGCCATGGTGCGCCAGGGACTGGAGCAGGCGCCACAGATACAACGGCTTCCGGAACTCGTGGACTTGGATATCCTGCCCACCGGCGCCCCGGACAATCCTGTTATTGGCGTGGACGACGAGACCCTGGGTTCAGCCACCATCGCTGCCAAGGGTTCGCTCTTGCTCGCGGGGCCGCCGGGTGCCGGCCGCACAGTTGCCTTGGTCACGTTGGCGTACGCCCTGCGGCGGTCCAACCCGCGGACAGACCTGATCTACATCGGGTCCCGTCGCTCCGCGGTTGCCTCCCTGAACATCTGGAGCAGGTCCCTGGTGGGGCCGGACGAGGTCTCGGACGTGGTGGATGATCTCATCGACAAAGCCACGGACAACCCGGGCAGCATGGCCATCTTCATCGAGGGCCTGACGGAGTTCACGGACACGTTGGCGGAATCGGGCGTGGGACGGTTGGTCACGGCTGCCATCAAGGCCGATCAGTGGGTGGTCGGTGAGTCCGAAACGTCCACATGGTCCCAGGCGTGGTCCCTGGCCCAACCCTTCAAGTCGGGCAGGCGTGGACTGTTGCTTAACCCTGGTGATGTGGAAGGGGATACCCTCTTGAACACATCGCTGGGCAGGATCAGCAAGGACTTCATCCCGGGCCGTGGGTACATCGTGGGACGTGGAAAGGTACGCAAGCTGCAGATCGCCATGCCGCCGGAGAACCGCAGCTAGGAATCGATGGGCGTTGGCTCACATCCCGATGGGTCAATAATGTCCGTGGGTTGCGGCAAGATAGACCTGTGAGCACACCAGAGAATCCAGATCCGGTCGACACCACAACCCAGGTTGGCGCTGCGGCCTTAGTCGCAGAAGAGGGAACACCTCCTTCGGAGAGCCTGCGGGACGAGTATGAGCAACTTGCCGACCTCGTTCGCAAGTATCGCTATGCCTATTACCAAGAGGACGCGCCCACGGTTTCCGACGCCGAGTTCGATGAACTGTACCGTCGCCTGGAAGAAATCGAGGCGCTGCACCCGGAACTCGTCTCCAACGACTCGCCCACGCAGGAAGTTGGCGGCGAAGTCTCGGCTGCCTTCACCGCCGTCGCGCATCTGCAGCGGATGTACAGCCTCGACGACGTCTTTTCCCTCGAGGAGCTCGAAGCCTGGGTTCGCAAGGCTGAATCTTCAGTAGCGAGGCTCGGGGACAGCGTCCCGCCGATCGCCTGGCTGACTGAACTGAAAATCGATGGGCTCGCCGTGAACCTGCTGTACCGGGACGGAAAATTGGTGCGGGCGGCCACCCGAGGTGACGGCACAACAGGTGAGGACATCACCCATAACGTCCTCACCATCAAGGAGATCCCGCGTCAGCTCAGCGGCTCGGGTTATCCCTCGGAAGTTGAAATTCGTGGGGAAGTGTTCATTCCCTCCAAGGCGTTCGTGGAGTTCAACGAAGCCCTGGTTGCCGCAGGCAAAGCCCCCCTCGCCAATCCACGCAATGCGGCTGCGGGCTCGCTCCGCCAAAAGGACCCGGCAGAAACAGCAAAGCGTCCCTTGAGCATGTTCGTTCACGGTATCGGCGCCCGGGAGGGCCTTAATGCCATGAGCCAATCCGAAACCTATAAGTTGCTGGCTGACTGGGGGCTGCCTGTCAGCCCCTACTTCAAAGTTCTGGATTCCTTTGAAGGCGTCCTGGAATTTATCGCCCATTATGGCGAGCACCGGCATGATCTCCTCCACGAAATCGACGGCATCGTGGTCAAGATTGACGATTTCGCCACACAACGTGCCCTCGGCTACACCTCCCGCGTCCCCAGATGGGCCGCCGCCTACAAGTACCCGCCGGAGGAAGTCCACACCAAACTTTTGGACATTCTCGTCAACGTGGGCCGCACGGGGCGCGTCACGCCGTTTGGCATGATGGAGCCGGTGAAGGTGGCGGGTTCCACCGTAGGAATGGCCACTCTGCATAACCAGGATGTGGTCAAGGCCAAGGGCGTCATGATCGGCGACATCGTGATTCTCCGCAAGGCCGGTGATGTGATTCCCGAGATCGTTGGACCTGTACTGGCGCTGCGCGACCAACAGGATCCACCCGTGCGCGAATTCGTGATGCCCACCGAGTGCCCGTCTTGCGGCACCCCGCTGGCACCGGCAAAAGAAGGCGACGTGGACATCCGTTGCCCCAATGCCAAGTCCTGCCCGTCACAGCTGCGTGAGCGTGTTTTCCATCTGGCTGGCCGCGGTGCGTTCGATATCGAGGCCCTGGGCTGGGAAGCGGCGATCGCCTTGACGCAGCCGGCAGAGCCGGAGACTCCGCCGTTGACCAGCGAAGCCGGGCTGTTCAATTTGAAGCGTGAGGATCTGGCGAATGTCATGATCCGCCGGGAGAAGAGGTCCAAGGGCGTAGGCACGGGCCAGTACGAGCTTGTTCCGTACTTCTACTCACGTGGGACGGCAAAGTCGCCATCGAAGCCAACGGCAACCACGGAAAAACTCTTTGCCGAGTTGGAGAAAGCGAAGAAGCAGCCCCTGTGGCGCGTCCTCGTGGCCTTGTCCATTCGCCATGTGGGACCCACTGCCTCCCGTGCCCTGGCGACGGCCTTTGGCAGCATGGACGCGATCCGGAACGCCACTGAAGATCAGCTTGCGCATGTTGACGGAGTTGGACCCACCATCGCCGAAGCCCTAAAGGAATGGTTCGCTGTGGACTGGCACAACGAGATCGTGGACAGCTGGGCCGCTGCCGGCGTGCGGATGGAAGACGAACGCGATACCAGCATGCCGCGAACCCTGGAGGGACTCACCATCGTGGTCACGGGGACGCTGCCCAACTTCAGCCGGGACGAGGCCAAGGAAGCCATCATCATCCGTGGCGGGAAGGCCTCCGGCTCGGTGTCCAAGAACACCAGCTACCTCGTTGCTGGTGAAAGTGCTGGGACCAAGCTGGATAAAGCCGAGCAGCTCGGCGTTCCGATCTTGGATGAGGACGGCTTCCGCGAGCTGTTGGCGAACGGCCCGGCAAAGGCGGATGCCGACGCTGACTCCGAGGCCGATGCTGACTCCGAGACAGGGGCCGAGTTTGAATCCGAAGCCGACGCTGCAGAGACAGTGAAAGCAGACGCAGAATGACCGACGCCATCGAGTTGCTCGCCGTGGCGAAACGCGCTGCTGCTGCGGGCGCGGCTGTCCTGTCCCGGAGATCTGCCGCGGGCACAGGCGGCGCCGGGTTGGGAATATCCAACAAGGGCGACGCCGGCGACTGGGTGACCGAGTTCGACGTCGCAGCAGAGAACGCAGTCCGCGAGGCAATCCTGGCCGAACGGCCCAATGACACCATTACGGGCGAGGAGCACGGGACCACGAGGCCCGAGCAACCCTCGGGTTACCGCTGGTCCATTGATCCCCTTGATGGCACCACCAACTTCATCCGCAACATCGTCTATTACGCCACATCAGTGGCCGTCGCAGATGCCGACGGCGTCTGGTTGGCGGGAGTAGTTCATGCGCCGGCCCTGGGGCGGGTCTATTCGGCCGCCCGGGGCGAGGGCGCCTGGTTGGAAGTCGCGGGGGAGACTACCCGCTTGGCGGGCCCCGTTCCCGGACGCACCGGCCTCATCCTTGCCACAGGATTCAGTTACGATCCCGATACCCGCGCCAATCAGGCGGAAGGCCTCGCCGAACTGATGAACGGCTTCGCGGACGTTCGGCGGCTGGGTTCCGCAGCCTTGGATCTGTGCCTGGTGGCAGACGGCACCTACGACGCCTTCGGGGAGCGCGGATTGAACGAGCATGATTTCTCCGCCGGCGCCCTGATCGCCGAGGAAGCGGGCTGTTGGGTGCGCAGGCCACGGCTTGAGAGCCCGCTCGACGGCGGCCCAGCCATCGAGGATCGCTTGGCCGCGTGGACGTGCGCAGGCGCCCTGGAACTCTCCGGGAAATTCCCCCTTTGATCAACGCCCTGTTCCCGTGATCAAGACCCTCGCCATCGCCAACTACCGCTCCATCCGGGACCTGGCGGTTGAGCTCCATGGCCTGGACGTGGTCACGGGGGCGAATGGCAGCGGGAAATCCTCCCTCTACCGTGCGCTGCGCCTGCTGGCCGAATGCGCCGGGGGTGACTCCGGAAACGTGGTGGGATCCTTGGCCAGGGATGGCGGGCTGGCGTCCACGCTCTGGGCCGGCCCTGAGTCGATCAGCGAGGCGATGCGGCGTGGTGAAGTACCTGTTCAAGGCACGGTCCGCAGGGACTCCGTCAACCTGAAACTGGGGTATTCCGGGGACGACTTCGGCTACCTCGTGGACTTGGGCATGCCCGTGTCCAGTGGCGCCGGATTCGATCAGGAAACAGGCAGGCCCCGCCCTTCGGCTTTTAGCCTGGATCCTGAGATCAAGCGCGAGCAGATCTTTTCCGGACCGGTGGCAAGGCCAGGTTCCCTGTTGGTGGATCGTAAAGGAAGCCTGGCGAAGCTGCGGGGAGCTGATGGGGACTGGACTGAGCTTTCGCGGCGGCTGGACACTTTCCAGAGCATGTTGACCGAAGTATCGGACCAGGACAGGGCTCCCGAAGTTCTCCGGGTCCGGGACTCTGTGCGTTCCTGGCGGTTCTACGATCACTTCCGGACAGATGCGGAAGCGCCCGCCAGGCAAGCACAGCTTGGCACCAGAACCCCTGTGCTGCACCATAGCGGGAAGGACCTGGCGGCGGCGCTACAGACCCTGCGTGAAGTGGGATTTGAGCGGCAGCTCGATGCCGCCGTCGATCACGCTTTTCCGGGGAGCCGCCTGGAGATTGCCGTGAGCGACGGCCGCTTCAGTGTGGAGTTGCGGCAACCTGGCATGCTGCGGCCCATGAAGGCGGCAGAACTCTCTGATGGAACGTTGCGGTTCCTGCTGCTGACCGCTGCCCTGCTCACTCCGCGGCCACCGGAGTTGATGGTCCTCAACGAACCCGAAACGAGCCTCCATGTCGATCTGATGCCGGCACTGGCTGGACTCATCGTCCAAGCCAGTGCCAACAGCCAGATGATCGTGGTGACGCACTCCGAAGCACTGCTCAGGGCGCTCCGGGAAAGTGGAGCGGCCCACGAGCACGAGCTCTACAAGGACCTCGGCGAAACCCGGATCAAGGGACTCGGTTCCCTCGAAGGCCCGTTGTGGAGTTGGCCTAAGCGCTGAGCACGCGGAGGCTAGCCGGTTGTCAGAAAGCCGAGCCGATGGATGTGAGTTGCTGCACCGCGGAGCCGGAGAAACGGTTTCCAGGCCGGGCCAGCCCGTAATGTCCTCGCAGCGTAGACGCCGTGTATTCGGTCCGGAACAGGCCCCGCTGCTGAAGGATCGGCACCACGTGGTCCACGAAGACTTCCAGGCCCGAGGGCAGGACGGGCGGCATGATGTTGAAACCATCGGCAGCGCCTGCCTGGAACCAGTCCTGGATGGCGTCGGCCACTTGCTCCGGTGTGCCGGAGAAGGTGCGGTGCCCGCGTCCGCCGCCCAAACGGCCGATCAGTTGCCGGACAGTAAGCTGTTCACGGCGGGCCAGCTCCACGATCAGCGTGTACCGGCTCTTGGCTCCCTCAATCTCGTCCTCGGAGGGGAGGTCCGCAGGCAGCTGCTGGTCCAGTGGCAAGTCCTCCGGTGCCAGGCGCAAGGTCTTTGCCAGCTGCTCACGGGCATATTCCGGCTTGATCAGTTCATCGAGTTCACGCTCGAGCTTCAGCGCCTCTGCTTCCGTTGAGCCGATGACGGGGACGATGCCCGGCAGGATCTTGATGCCCTCCGGATCGCGCCCCACGGCCAAGGTACGGGCCTTCAAATCGGCGTAGAAAGCTTGTGCATCCTCCAGGGTTTGATGGGCGGTGAAAACAGCCTCCGCGTACTGTGCAGCAAGCTTCTTACCGTCTTCCGAGGACCCGGCCTGAACGATCAGCGGGTGGCCCTGTGGTGAACGGGGTACGTTGAGCGGGCCACGGACACGGAAATGCGTGCCTTCGTGCTCGATTGCGCGGATCTTGGTGTCATCACCCCAGACTCCCTCGGCCTTGTCGGCGAGCACGGCGTCGTCTTCCCAACTGTCCCAGAGCTTCTGCGCCACTTCGATGAATTCGGCAGCCCGCTCGTAGCGGACAGCGTGGGCGGGCTGGTCATCCACGCCGAAGTTGCGCGCAGCGTCAGGTCCCGCCGTCGTCACCACATTCCAGCCTGCCCGGCCACCGCTGACCCAGTCCACCGACGCGAAGCGGCGTGCCAGGTTGAAGGGGTCGTTGTAGGTGGTGGAGGCAGTGGCGATCAGGCCGATCTTTTCTGTGGCTGCAGCGAGAGCGGTCAGTAGCACGGTTGGCTCAAGCTTGCCCGCTGGACGGCGCCCGACCTCCCCGAACAGCACAGGGGAGTCGGCAAAGAAGATCGAGTCTAGCTTTCCGCGCTCGGCCGTGCGGGCCAGGTGCTGGTAATGCTCCACTTTGGTGGAGGAAAGGGGGTCGCTTTCAGGCAGGCGCCAGGAGGCCTCGTGGTGGCCTGTGCTCATGAGGAAAGCGTTGAGGTGGAGTTGGCGCTGTGGCGTGGACATGGGTTTCTCCTTTGATCCAGGTGAGGGTGTGGCAACTCAAGCACGGCCACAACACCCCTCGCCAGCTCCTCGACATGCGGCCGCAACAGCGCGAAACCGGGCTTAATGGCGAGCCACAGGACTCAATCCAGAGCCACGGAAAGCAACACAAAAAGCAGCCCAACGGCGGGCCAGGGATCAACGTGACGCAACAATCCGCCGTCGGGAATTCAACGCCGGACTGATAGTTCCGTCACGGAAAGGGCTGTTTGGCGCGTGGTGCGGCGAGCCCGCCACTACCATTGATAAGTGCATTCGTCGATTACTGTCCGCCCAGCCCTGCCCGAAGACTACGACGACGTTGCCCGCATCACGCAGGATTCATACGTCACGGCGGGGTACTACGGCAGCGCGGACCATCCGTACCTGCAGCAACTCCAAGACGTGGCAGCGCGGGCGGAGCACGCCGATATCTTCGTCGCGGAACGGAACGGCCAGGTGATCGGTTCCGTCACGGCAGCACCAGCGGGTGGCGGTTTCTCCGACATCGGCCTGGACGACGAACTGGAACTGCGCACCCTCGTGGTAGATCCCGCGGTGCAGCGTTCCGGCGCCGGACGCGCTTTGGTGCAGGCCGTCGTCGAGCAAGCCAAAGCGATGGACGGCATCGGTGCTGTCTCCCTCACCACGGGAGCCACGTGGGAGAGTGCCAACGCCCTCTACGCCCGGACCGGTTTTGCCCGCGCTCCGCACCGCGACTGGTTCGTCCCCGGCACCGACATAAAGCTGTTCGTTTACAGGCTGGACCTCCCGCAGCCATAAAGTTTCCTTTCGTAAACCCCGCTAGGTTTGTACAACCGCAACGGGCACAGCGATCAGGAAGGCGCGGCATGCGCAAGACATATGGCACGGGTTCCGTTTGGGAACAGACCCTTGGATACTCCCGCGCGGTCCAGGTGGACAACACACTCTTCATTTCTGCTACGGCGGCTTCCGGACCTGATGGGATAGTGGGCGATGACTTCTACTCGCAAACCAAATACATCCTTGAGAAGCTCGGAGCGGTCCTCGAAGAAGCAGGGTTCTCCTACGAGGACGTCGTACAGTCCAAGCTGTACCTGACGGATATCAGCAAATGGGAAGACGCCGGCCGCGCCCACGGTGAGGTTTTCGGCGAGATCCGTCCCACCCTGGCCTTGGTGCACGTGCTGCCATTCCTGGATTCCAAGATGCTCGTGGAGATCGAGCTCGTCGCGCAGAAGTCCGCGTAACCCGGACGCTTAACTACCTGGCCGGGTTAGCCCGGAATGCCGTAGCGGTGTTCCGGGCGGCCCGTGCTTCCGTAGCGTAATTGGATTTCGACGGCGCCATCGTCGGCCAGCGAGGACAGGTACCTCTGCGCGGTCGCCCGGGAAACGCCCACCCGGTCTGCGACTTCGGCGGCTGAGTACTGTTCGCCGGGAAGCAGCGATTCCAGGACTGCGGCTTCGGTTGCTGACCTTGGTTTTTGAGCGGGCGTCACGTCACCTGGGATCAGTGCCCGCTTGGCACGCTCAATCGTTGTCTGATCAACACCCGTTTGCTGCCCAAGGATCCGGCGATAGCGTGCATAGGACCTCAGCTGCTGGGACAAGGATTCCGCGGTGAAGGGCTTCAACAAGTAACCCAGGGCGCCGCGGCGCATCGCTACCCTGATGGACGGGGCGTCAGAGGCCGCTGTCAGCATGATGGCATCGATGTCCAGCTGGCCCAGCAAATCAAGCCCTGAACCATCCGGCAGGTAGACGTCCAGCAACACCAGGTCAGGACGCAGGCTGTGGATCGCCTGCAGAGCCAGGGACACGGAACCGGCCGGAGCGAGCGCCATGAATCCGGCCACCGAGTCCACGTAGGCCGCATGCAGTCTGGCAACGTGGAAGTCATCGTCCACAATGAGCACCCTCAAATCCTCAGCCACTGCTGTCCTCCCGCATTGTCGTACCGGCTTCTGTGTCCGTTGGGGCTTCAGCGCCGCCGTCGGACGCTCGCCCCATCACGCCAGGTATCGTCGCCATGAAGACAGCTCCGGGCCCGCCTTGCCTGCCGGCCTCCAGGACGCGGACGTCCCCACCCCTGCGCCGGGCCAACTGCCGCACTAAAGCCAAGCCCAAACCTTGTCCGGCCCCCGGGCGTACCGGTTGTTCCGACGTCGTGAATCCTTCGGCGAAGACTTCCTCGGGTTCCAGGTTCCCCAAACCGTCTCCGGAATCGCCAACGACGATATGCAGGGTGCCGCTGTCCTGGCTTGCATCGTCAAGCAACTCAAGTTCTACCCACCGCTCCGAACCGGAACCGGCGACGGCGGCACTCACGGCGTTGTCGATCAGGTTGCCGAGCACTGTGGTGACGTCCTGCGGATCGGCCACGTGCCCCCGGACCAACGTTTCAGGCCCGATCCGGAGCGCCACTCCGCGTTCGGACGCCTCCACGCTCTTGGCGCCCACGAATGCCTGCAAGTATGCGTCCTGAAGGAGCTCGGCCTGCTCTACAGGGAATTTCAGGGGGCCAGTGGCGGAGATCCTTGCCAGATATTCCTTGGCTTGCTCGTGTTGGCCGATGCTCATGAAGCCTGCAATGGTGTGGAGTTGGTTGGCGAATTCATGGCGCTGGGCGCGCAGGGCGGTGGACATGGTTCCCACCGCGTCCAACTGGCGGGTCAGTTGTTGCAGTTCGGTGCGGTCGCGGAGCATGACCACCCAGCCGAGGTCTTCCTTGCGGTGCCACGCTTTTCGGGCGCTGGCCACCAGGACTCGTCCGCCGGCTACCAGTTCCACGGCTTCGGCGTCGCGGGCTGCCGGTTGGGTGAGCTGTTTAAGTTGCCCGGGAACGTTGGCTGTAGCCCAGTCCTGGCCGGTGGCGTCGGGCAGGTCCAGGAGCCTGGCCGCAGCGGCGTTGAACACGGAGATGCGTCCATCGGCGGCGATCCCGATCACGCCCTCGTCCACGCCTTGGAGCACTGCCACTTGGTCGTGGACGAGGGTGCTGATCTCCTCTGGTTCCAAGCCCAACGTGAGGCGTTGCAGGCGGGCCCGAAGCAGGAATGAAGCGAGGACGCCCGCCAGGAGTGCGCCGCCGGCAGTGAGGGCAATGGGCACAATGTCCTGTGCCAGGCTCTTGCTGAGGGACTCCATGGAGTAGCCGACGCTCACCTCGCCCACGATGGGTCCCGGGGTGGCCGCAGCGTCAGATGCAGACGCGGGTGAAGGTGCGGATGCGGGCGCGTACACGGGGACCTTGGCCCCCGCAGAGGGACCCAAAGTTCCGGTGTTGCGGGTGGTGATCTCCTGGCCGGCCAACGCCACCGAGGGATCGGTACTGACGCGTTCGCCGAGGCGTGCAATTTCCGGGTGGGCAAGCCGAAGTCCGGTTTCATCCGTGATGACCACGAAGAGTGCGCCAGTACGGATCCGGGCGGCTTCTGCTGCTGCCTGCAACGGACCGGCGGCCAGGACGCTCGCTGGCGGCGTTCCTTCTTCTTTGCTGATGGCCTGCACGTCTTCCCGGATATTGGGATCAGCCGCAACTGTGCGGGCGAGCGTGAGTGCCTGGTTTTCGGCTTCGTCGCCGATCCGTTCATAGACCAGCCATGCATGGACTGCCCCGCTCAGGAGCACTACAAGAAGAACTACCCCCAGTTGGAGGAGGAGCGTCTGGGTGGAGAAACGCATACTGACCTTGGTAAAGCGCGGCACCGTTACTCCTTTCCTCCAGCTCCATTGAAGCACTGAGCACAATGCGCAAAACGCTCGCAATGATCAGTATTCCCAACAATTCCCGGAAACCCCAGCCCGTGACGGGCGCCACTATAACGTCTGTAGTGCGCATCACATCGAAGTGGTGCCATTCACAGTAGTAAGGAGCCGGCCGTGCTGGTTTTGCTTGGATTCGCAATGATTGCGGTATTCATGGTCCTGATCATGACCAAAAAGTTGACGCCCGTCTTGGCGCTGATCATCGTCCCCACCATCTTTGGTCTCTTCGCAGGGGCAGGCTTGGGCATTGGCCCTATGGTCATGGACTCGATGAAGTCCATGACCTCCACGGCCGCGCTCCTCATGTTCGCCATCATCTACTTCGGCCTGATGATCGACGTCGGGCTGTTCGACCCCCTGGTGAAGTTCATCCTGCGCAAGCTCGGCAACGACCCCGCCAAGGTAGTCCTGGGCACGGCGATCCTCGCTGCAGCAGTCTCCCTCGATGGCGACGGCTCAACCACCTTCATCCTCACCACCGCAGCCATGCTTCCGGTCTACCTGCGCCTCAAGATGAGCCCCGTTGTCCTCACCTGTGTGGCTGGCCTCGCCAACGGCACCATGAACATCCTCCCGTGGGGTGGGCCCACAGCCCGCGCCGCTACAGCACTGAAGCTGGACGTCAATGACGTCTTCGTCCCCATGGTCCCGTCCCTCATCGTTGGCCTCATCGTTGTACTCGTCTTCTCCTGGCTGCTCGGCCTGCAGGAACGTAACCGCCTCCGCACCTCCGCTCCCGAGATCTGGGGCGACGTCGCAGATCCTTCTGACGCGTTCGACGGCGGCAATGGCCGCGGCGGTTCCGGCGCCGGTGATGCTGGTACTGGTAGTTCGGGCGCCAGCAAGGGCCGCTTCGGCTTTGGCCGCACCGGCTCAACCACAACCGCACCCAAGCCGGTAACCGGCGGAGGCGCCGGCGTCGCGGTTCTCGAACGTACTGAAGAGCTGGTGGACGATCACGACACCGCCATGGCTGACACCGCACTGGATCCCAACCGCACCACGCTGCGCCCCAAACTGTTCTGGTTCAACCTTGGGCTCACTGTCGCGGTCATGGTCACCCTGGTAGCGAACATCGTCCCGCTCCCGTTCGTCTTCATGGTGGGCGCTGCCATCGCACTGCTGGTCAACTTCCCCAAGGTCAAGGACCAGGGCGCCCAGCTGATCGCCCACGCACCGTCGATCGTCGCCGTCGTCAGCATGGTCATGGCCGCTGCAGTCCTCACCGGTGTCCTCAACGGCACCGGCATGGTCAAAGCAATGTCCGAGTGGCTCGTCCAGATCATCCCCGCGGACATGGGTCCCTTCATGGCAGTCATCACCGGTGTGCTGAGCATCCCGATGACGTTCTTCATGAGCAACGACGCCTTCTACTTCGGTGTACTGCCGGTCCTCAGTGAAACCGCAGCCCACTATGGTGTTGGCGCAGCGGACATGGCCCGGGCTTCCATCACCGGCCAGCCGTTCCACCTCCAGAGCCCGCTGGTCCCCGCGATCCTGCTGCTGGTGTCGCTGGCCAAGGTAGACCTGGGTGACCACCACAAGAAGGTCCTCTGGCGCACGGCAGTCATCTCGATCGTCATGTTGGCTGTCGGAGTCCTGACCGGAGCAATCGGCATCGGCTAAACAACCCCATCAAGCAACGCGGGGTCACTTGCGGCCCATCCACACACCTTGGATGGGCCCTAAGTGACCCCGCGTTGTTGTGCTGCGGCGTACGACGGCCCACCCAAGCCAAGTAGACTGGTTCGGAAAACCATTTGAACTTTGCAGGGGAGATCCATGGCTGCGATCAACCGTGACGACGTCGCGCATCTTGCGCGTCTGGCTCACATTGAAATGAGTGCCGAAGAGCTGGACAGGATGGCGGTTGAGCTTGCCGTCATCGTGGATTCGGTGAAGTCCGTCAGCGAAGCCGCCGGGGAGGATGTTCCGGCCACGTCCCACCCGATTCCGTTGACCAACGTGTTCCGTGAGGACGTCGTGGGCCACACGTTTACGGCTGAGCAGGCGTTGTCCGGTGCTCCGGATGCTTACGAGAACCGTTTCAAGGTCCCGGCAATCCTGGATGAGGACTAATTACTATGACTGAGCTGAAGAACGAACTCATTCGCCACTCCGCTGCCGATCTTGCTGCGAAGCTTGCCGCCCGCGAGGTTTCCGCTGTTGAAGTGACGCAGGCGCACCTTGACCGTATTGCTGACGTGGACGGCCAAATTAACGCCTTCCTGCACGTTAATACCGAAGAAGCCCTGGCTGTTGCGGCCGAGGTTGACGCTGCGCGCGCCGCTGGTGGCGCCGCGGCCGAAGAACTTCATGCCCTGGCCGGTGTGCCGATCGCGGTTAAGGACTTGATCGTGACGATTGGCCAGCCGACGACGGCTGGTTCCAAGATCCTTGAGGGCTGGCACAGCCCGTACGACGCCACGGTGATCAAGAAGCTCCGTGCTGCGAAGATGCCGATCCTTGGCAAGACCAACCTTGACGAGTTCGCCATGGGTTCCTCTACGGAGCATTCGGCGTATGGGCCCACGCGCAACCCCTGGGACCTGGACCGTATTCCTGGTGGTTCAGGGGGCGGCTCAGCTGCCGCCGTCGCTGCTTTTGAAGCCCCGCTGGCGTTGGGCACTGACACCGGTGGATCGATCCGCCAGCCCGGTGCTGTCACCGGAACCGTCGGCGTCAAGCCGACGTACGGTGCAGTTTCCCGCTACGGCGCGATTGCCATGGCATCCTCACTGGACCAAATTGGCCCGGTGTCCCGCACGGTGCTGGACTCGGCACTGTTGCAGGAAGTCATCGGTGGCCATGACCCGTTCGATTCGACATCCCTGACCGATCCGTTCGACAACCTCGCTGCTGCTGCCCGCGTGGGCAACGTTGCTGGAATGAAGATCGGCATCATCAAGGAGCTGCACGGCGAGGGCTACCAGGCCGGCGTCGAGAACCGCTTCAACGAGTCCCTTCAGCTGCTTAAGGATGCCGGAGCGGAAATCGTTGAGGTTTCCTGCCCCAACCTGAAGTACGCCCTGGGCGCGTACTACCTGATCATGCCGTCCGAGGCGTCCAGCAACCTGGCCAAGTTCGACGGCGTTCGGTATGGCTTGCGTGCCCTGCCCCAGGACGGCCCAATGACGATCGAGCGCGTCATGGGTGCAACCCGCGCCGCCGGCTTTGGTGATGAGGTCAAGCGCCGCATCATCCTGGGCACCTATGCCCTGAGCGCTGGTTATTACGACGCCTACTACGGTTCGGCGCAGAAGGTCCGCACACTCATTCAGCGCGACTTCGACGCCGCGTTCTCCAAGGCGGATGTCCTCATTTCGCCTACGGCTCCCACCACAGCGTTCAAATTGGGGGAGAAGGCGAACGATCCTCTGGCCATGTACCTGAATGACGTCGCCACCATACCCGCCAATATGGCTGGTATCCCGGGCTTGTCGCTGCCCGGCGGCCTTGCTGATGAGGACGGCTTGCCTGTTGGCGTGCAGTTGCTGGCCCCTGCCCGCCAGGACGCCCGCCTGTACCGTGTGGGTGCTGTGCTTGAATCCATTCTGGAAGAAAAGTGGGGCGGCCCGCTCCTTGCCCAGGCTCCTGAATTGAAGACACCTGCTCTCGGTGCCGCATCCAACTCCGCCGGAGGTTCAAACTAATGTCCGTCGACGCAACCCTGAGCTTCGAAGAGGCCATGGAGAAGTACGATCCTGTTCTGGGTTTCGAGGTCCACGTGGAACTCAATACCAAGACCAAGATGTTCTCTTCCGCCCCGAACGTCTTCGGCGATGAGCCGAACACCAACGTCAACGAGGTGGATCTCGGCATGCCCGGCGTCCTCCCGGTGGTGAACAAGACGGCTGTGGAGTCCTCCATCAAGATCGGCCTTGCCCTGAACTGCAAGATCGCCGAGTACTGCCGGTTCGCCCGGAAGAACTACTTCTACCCGGACACCCCGAAGAACTTCCAGACCTCACAGTATGACGAGCCGATCGCGTACGACGGTTACCTGGACATCGAGCTTGAGGACGGCACGGTCTTCCGCGTCGAGATCGAGCGTGCCCACATGGAAGAGGACGCCGGAAAGCTCACCCACATGGGTGGTTCCGCGGGCCGCATCCAGGGCGCCGACTACTCGCTGGTGGACTACAACCGTTCGGGTGTTCCCCTGGTGGAAATCGTCACCAAGCCGATCCAGGGTGCGGGAAGCCGTGCTCCGGAGCTGGCCAAGGCCTACGTTGCCGCGGTCCGCGAAATCGTGAAGAACCTTGGTGTTTCGGATGCCAAGATGGAACGCGGCAACGTCCGGTGCGACGCCAACGTTTCCCTGCGCCCGCACGGCCAGGAACGTTTCGGCATCCGCTCGGAGACGAAGAACGTTAACTCGCTGCGCGCCGTCGAGCACGCCGTTCGTTACGAGATCCAGCGCCACGCTGCCGTCCTGGACTCCGGCCAGCCGGTGATCCAGGAGACGCGCCACTGGCACGAGGACACGCGTTCGACGACGTCGGGCCGCGCCAAGTCCGACGCCGACGATTACCGTTACTTCCCCGAGCCGGACCTGGTTCCTGTCGTCGCCTCCCGTGAGTGGGTGGAGGAGCTTCGTGCCACCCTTCCGGAGCCGCCGGCCGAACGCCGCAAGCGGCTCAAGGAAGCCTGGGGCTACTCGGATTTGGAGTTCCGCGACGTGGTCAACGCCGGCGTCATGGACTCGATCGAGGAAACGATCGCGGCTGGTGCCAGCGCAGATGTTGCCCGGAAGTGGTGGATGGGTGAGATCGTTGGCCGCGCCAAGGTTGCCGACGTCGATCCTTCGGCCCTCGGTGTCACACCGCAGGTCATCGTCGAGCTGAACAAGCTGGTCGAGGACGGCAAGATCAACAACAAGATGGCCACCCAGGTCCTGGACGGCGTTCTTGCCGGCGAAGGTACACCGGCCGAGATCGTTGAAAAGCGCGGCCTTGCGGTGGTTTCCGACGACGGTCCGCTGCTGGAAGCCATCGACGCCGCACTTGCTGCGCAGCCTGACGTTGCGGAGAAGATCCGTAGCGGCAAGCTCCAAGCCATCGGCGCAATCGTGGGTGGAGTCATGAAGGCCACACGCGGCCAAGCCGATGCCGGCCGTGTCAAGGAGCTCATCCTGGAGAAGCTCGGCGTCCAGGCCTAAGCACCCAAGTAGCTGGCGGTTGTTGTTGTTTTGAGCGCTCAGAACAACCCCAACTGCCAGCTACTTTTTTGTCCGGCCGGGCGCACAATTGATTCATGGCCACCATCACGCCGGGCCTTCGCAAGGCCCTCATTGCCAGCGGCATCGCCGTCGCCCTGACCGGCGGCGGGGCAGCCGCAGTGTGGGCAGGCACCCAACCCAGCCCATCGCCGTCGAGCGCTACTGCCTCACCAAGTCCCTCCGCATCTGACGGCGCCAAGCGCCCAGAGGGGCGAGCCCAGGGGATCCATGGCGAGCACGTTGTGAAACAGCAGGACGGCACCTTCCGCACTGTGGTCACACAGACAGGCAAGATCGAGTCCGTGAGTGATTCTGCCATCACCGTCAAGAGCGAAGATGGCTTCACGCAGAGGTACGCGATCAACTCCGGGACCCGCATCTCACGCATGCCCACCGCGGTCTCAGAACTGCGCAACGGCAAGGGCAAGCCCACGCTGCCTTCAGCTACCGCGGCGGATCTCAAGGCCGGCGACACCGTTAGGATTGCCGGGACCAAGGACGGCGACGCCGTGACGGCACAGCGCATTGTGGCCGGTGAGCTTCCGGCTATCCTCAAAGGGCATCTCAAGGGGCACGGACATAAGGTGCTTTGACTGGAGTTCGCACAGCACCAGACCCTAACCAGTGATTCGGTGAGTTCTGCGATTAGGGTGTAACTGTGAATCAACCGTTGGACGAAGGTCCGTTCTTCCATGGCACAAAAGCCGACCTTCGGGAAGGGGATCTCCTGAGCGCGGGCTTCAGGTCGAACTACCGGCCCGAGGTCGTGATGAACCACATCTACTTCACAGCTCTGCGGGATGGCGCAGGACTGGCTGCCGAACTCGCGGCCGGTGAAACTGAGCCGCGCGTTTACGTCGTCGAGCCGACCGGCGCCTTCGAGGACGATCCGAACGTGACCGATAAGAAATTCCCCGGCAACCCCACCCGGTCATACCGCAGCACGGCGCCGCTCAGGGTCCTCAGCGAAGTCACCGATTGGACGCGCCTGGAGCCCGAGGCGCTGCGAGAGTGGAAGGAACGCCTGGCAGCAATACTTGCTGACGAGCGCGGCGAAATCATCAACTGACGTTTCTCCTCGTCGGAGCCGGAACCTTTAGAGCGCCACTGTCCTGAATCCGAGGTTGGCGCTGGCCGAGTCAGGCGTGTTGGAACTCCGTGCGGCCAGCCGGTAACGGTTGCAGTAGGAGTCGTGGCACAGGTATGAGCCGCCGCGCATAACCCGTCCGCGGCCAATCGTTGGGCCTTGGGGGTCTTCTACGGTTCCGGCGGTCAGGCACGTCTTGTAGTACTTGGGCAGGAACCAATCGCTGCACCACTCCCAGACGTTGCCGCTGGTCTGGTAGAGCCCATAACCGTTGGGGGCGAAGGACCTGGCCGGTGCCGTAGTGAGGTAGCCGTCCTCGACGTCGTTACGCACGGGGAACTCGCCCTGCCAGATGTTGCAGTTGTGCCGGGCGCTGCCTTCAGCGCTGTCATTGTGAAGCTCGCTGCCCCATGGATAGCGCTGCCCGGCCGCACCGCCCCGTGCTGCGTACTCCCATTCCGCTTCGGTGGGCAGTCGTCGGCCCGCCCACGCGCAGTAGGCCATGGCGTCATTGAAGGACACGTGCGTCACTGGATGGTCCGGGATGTCCGTCCAGTGGGAGAGGGGTCCGGCCGGATGGGCCCAGTCGGCGCCACGGACATTGAGCCACCAAGGGACGTTGTTGACCCGGTTCAGGATGTCGCGTGGCTCGGCCTTGACGGCAAGATGGAACACCGCAGAGGTCCCGAACTCTTCCGATTCCGTGCGGTGCGCTGTGGCATCCACGAACGCCGCGAACTCGGCGTTGGTGACGGTGGTGGCGCTGATGGTGAATCCGGAAACGGACACCTCGTGGACTGGCGTCTCGCCATCTCCGTCGTAGCCTTCACCGAAAGGATCGCCCATGGCGAAGGTCCCGGACGGGATCCGGACGTCGTTATGACCCGCTGTCGCGGCGTCGTTGCCCGAATGTACGACGCCGGTGCTCGGGTTCCGGTGTCCGCCCGCCGCGCGTAGGGGGAGCGTCAGTCCGGGTTTGGTGTGTTCCCGGGCGCCGGCGCCCGGGCTGCAGCAATCTGCCATTTCAACCTTCCCTCTGCGGTTCTCCATCAATCTTAGTGGCGTCGGCCACACTGCCCGGCAATGATCAAAACTGATTTCTATCGTCAGTTTCAATCATGATCTTGCAAACATGAACGTGGTCGTTTATGGTTTGTTAAACGGTTAACGAGGGTGTTTTGAATCACACTCTTCAAGCAAACATTGATGGCCCTTGCCCCAGCACTGAGGAGACAGCATGAACTCGACGACGCAACAAGCTCCGGCTTTGCCGGAAGCGCACCGCGTCCCGGAGCCATTGCCCGGTAAATCCGGCAGGGCGAGGCGCAAGGGCAACAGGGCACCGCAGCAAAGCTTCCGCTCAAGGCTGAGGCGCGATAAGCAGATGCTCCTGATGATGCTCCCGGGTGTTGCTTTCCTGCTGCTCTTCTTCTACATCCCGATCCTGGGCAACGTCATCGCGTTCCAGGACTACCAGCCCTACCTCGGCATCGGGGATAGCCTCTTTGTTGGCTGGCAGAACTTCGTGGACCTGTTCGGCAACCCCGACTTCATCCATGCGTTCTGGAACACGCTCTACCTTGCGGCGTGGCAGCTGGTTTTCCTTTTCCCGGTGCCGCTAGTGCTTGCACTGATTGTGGACTCACTGATCAGCACGCGGGTCCGCAGGATTTTCCAGAGCATCGCCTATCTGCCGCACTTCCTGTCCTGGGTCCTGGTGATCGCATTCTTCCAGCAGATGTTGGGCGGTGCGGGCTTCGTGAACAACCTGCTCCGCGATATGGGCATGGATCCGATTCCGTTCATGACCAATCCGGAAACCTTCCCCGTCATGGTGGTCATCCAGATGATCTGGAAGGACGCCGGCTGGGCCATGATCATTTTCCTCGCCGCCCTGGCAAGCATCGATGCCTCCTTGTATGAAGCAGCGGCTGCTGACGGCGCGGGACGTTGGCGCCGGATGTGGCACATCACCCTGCCTGGGCTAAGGCCCGTGATCGTACTCCTCCTGATCCTGCGCATTGGCGACATCCTCTCCGTCGGTTTTGAGCAGTTCATCCTCCAACGCGACGCCGTGGGCGCAGGGGCAGCGGAAGTGCTGGACACCTTTACCTACTACACGGGTGTGGTTGGTGGCGGCTGGAGTTCAGGTGCCGCAGCGGGCCTGGCGAAGGGTGTGGTCAGTGCCCTGCTGATCTACGGCGCCAACAAACTCGCCCACCGCTTCGGCGAAGACGGAATTTTTGCTAAGCAAGCACGCTGAGCCCCCGCGGCTGCTGCACAAGGAGAACCCCATGGCAACAACACTTTTCACGAGGAAACCGCGGGAATTGAGCTACAACCCCAAACGACCCGTATGGAAGGAACGCCCTTCACCTCTGTACCAAACGCTAAAGGCTGTGGTCCTCGTCCTTTTCAGCCTGTCCATCCTGACGCCGATCCTCCTGGTGGTGTCCACGTCCCTGGCGGACACTGAACAACTCGTGCAGGCCGGTGGATTCGTGCTCTGGCCTGAGCGGCCCACCTTGGAGGCTTACGCCACGATCTTCAAGGGGCCCATGGTCCTGCAGTCCCTCGGTGTGAGCATGCTCATCACTGGTGTGGGCACCATCCTTGCGCTGTTCGTCACCATCACCATGGCGTACGCCACCAGCCGGTCAGTCCTCTTCGGCCGCCCTGTGGTACTCGCGGTGTTGTTCACACTCTTGTTCGCCCCGGGCCTCATCCCGTCCTTCCTCATGATTCGACAGCTCGGGCTGCTGGATTCCCTGTGGTCGCTGATCCTCCCGGGCATATTCGGCGCCTTCAACTTTGTGGTGATGCGCTCGTTCTTCATGAACATCCCGGGCGAACTGATCGAAAGCGCCCGCATCGATGGCGCCAACGACTGGCAGATCCTGTGGCGGATCGTCATGCCACTGTCCAAAGCGGTCATCGCCGTCGTCGGTTTGTTCTATGCCGTTGGTTTCTGGAACTCGTTCTTCAACGCACTGCTCTACATCAATGACCACAGCAAATGGCCCATCCAGTTGCTGCTCCGCAACTTCGTGGTCCAGGGCAGCGGGGCGGCAGACCAGCTCGGAATTACCACCACTCCGCCCCCGCAATCCATCCAGATGGCTGTAGTTGTGGTGGCGCTGGTTCCCATCCTGATGGTTTATCCGTTCCTTCAAAAGCACTTTGCAAAGGGCGTCATCACCGGCGCAGTGAAGGGTTAGCCGCTGCCACGGCATAGCGGCAACAAGCACAGCATCAATTACCAGTAAATAACCAGAAAGGGTTATGCCATGACGAGCACTACCTCAGGACAGGCTGGATTCAGCCGTCGCGGCTTCCTTGGCCTCGCGGGCCTGGCCGTCACCGCCGTCGGCCTGTCTGCTTGCGGGGGTGGCGGAGCTTCGAACAGCGGAGGCGCAGCTGCCTCCGCTTCGGTCAAGCTGCCCACCTACAAGGAATTCACAGGCGTCACTCCGGATCTTGCCGGTAACGCCAAAGGCCTGCAGGCCGGCTACTTCAAGCTGCCCACCGCTGTGCAGTCAGTGAAGACACCGCCGCTTAAGGGCAAGGTGACCGGTCTGACCGAAACCTTCGACACCATGAGTCCGGGGCTGAAGGACAACCCCTTCTGGCAACGCCTCAACACCAAGCTCGGCGGCGACCTCGAACTGCAGATCGCCGAGGACATCGGAGACGGCTATCCGGCCAAGTTCGCCACTGTCCTGGCCAGCAATGACCTGCCGGACATGATGTGGGTGCCGCCGAACCAGGGAATTCCCAATGTCGGCCCCATGCTCGAGGCGAAGTTCCAGGACCTGACGCCCTACCTCTCCGGTGACGCAGTGCTTGAGTACCCCAACCTCGCCGCGCTGAAGCCCGATTCCTGGAAGACCGCCGTCGTAAACGGCAAGATCTGGGGTGCGCCCATCCCGAGCACCCCGTTCGGCCAGGTGTACCTGGGCAACCATGATGTATGGGCCCAAGTAGGCGGTTTCGAGGCCGCGAGCGCGGACGAGTTCCTGGACAAGGCCAAGGAATTGACGCGTCCGGGCGATCAGAAGTATGCCCTTGAGCCCGCCTATATTAATGCTCTGCACATGGTCACCGAGTGGTTTGGCGCTCCGAACAGTTGGGCCGTCAATAAGGACCGTACCCTGACGCATTTATACGAAACGGACGAGTACATGGCCGGCGTTGAATTCACGGCCAAGATGTTTGCAGCGGGCGTTTTCTATCCGGACTCCAAGGCCACGGACATTCGTTCCCGCGTTGCCAATGGCAGCGTTGCGGCGCAGGTTGTGGTGGGTCCCCATGACCTCCGCAGCTACCGGGCACTGAACAAGACCGCCAAGTTCGACATCCTCATTCCGTTCAGCGCGGACGGCAAGGTCAAGCCAACGTACGACATGGGCTATGGAACGGTGGGTTTCACACCGTTCAAGAAGGCTGGGGAAGGCAAGGTCCTCGAACTTCTGGCCCTCCTCAACTACCTGTCTGCACCGTTCGGCACCGTGGAGTACATGCAGAAGAACTTCGGCGAGCTCGGCCAGGACTACACCTTGGATGGCTCGGGCAACCCGGTGCGTACGGAAACTGGAACCACCAATGCGCCTGGTTTGGTTTCGGCGTTGAACATCATGTCCAGCCCGGAAAACGTCATCTTCAATCCAGGATTCGACGACGACACCCGCTATGTCAGCCAACAGGAAGAAAAATTGCTGGAGCTCGCATGGCGCAACCCCACGAATGGTTCCTACTCGGATACGAACGCCAAGGTGGGGGCGAAGATCACCAAACAGCTGCGCGACAAGGTGGTGGACATCATCACCGGACGGGCCAAGATCGATGAACTCAAGGACGCGGTCAAACGCTGGAAGAGCGAAGGTGGCGACAAGATGCGCGACGAATACCAGGCCGCGTTGGATCCCGCCGCTCCGGTGTTCAGGAGCTAGCCTCAAAAATAAGACGAAATCAGATATCAGACGGCATCACAAGCAGGGGGAAATCATGGCAAAAGCGAGTAACACTGGAGTCCGGCCCACCATCCGTATGGTGGCCGAACTCGCGGGTGTTTCCACGGCCACGGTTTCCTATGTGTTGTCCGGTCGCCGGGGCGATGCGGGACCGGGAGTTTCGGACCCGACGGCGGAGAAGGTCAAGGCTGTTGCGGAGCGGCTTGGCTACCGCCCCAACCAGGCAGCCCGGGCTATCCGGACAGGGCGGACGAACACCGTCATCCTGTCTTTAACGATGCTGTCCGATCCTTGGTCGTTGTCCGTCATCGAGGCGGTGCAAAAGGCGGCTGCTCCCTTGGGAATTACGCCGATGATCCTCGGCGACGCCGACTGGGTGAAGGTCCTTGGCACTCATAGCGCCGATGCCGTCTTCGTGGATGCAGTCCGCGCCGGGCAACGCGATGCCTTGCGGAAGCTCGCGGAGCACGGGACCACGCTGGTGGTTTTCGACGAAGGGCTGGAACCCGAGGGCTTTGACGTCATCAGGTCAATTGCGGGACCGGGTTGCCGCATGGCCGTGGAGCACCTCCTCCACGGCCATCGGAGGATCGCTTGCCTCACTCCGGCCACGGCTGCCGGTGCCTCTGGCGGCACCCGCTACCGGGCCTACTCAGAGGCCTTGATGGAAGCCGGCATTCCGGAAAACGAAGACTATGTGGGCCTCTTCGATGGCACGTCTGCCGGTGCATATGCTGCCACAACACGGCTGCTCAGCCTGCCGGAACGGCCTACTGCCATCTACGCCACCACTGATTTCGCCGCCGTCGCAGCCATCAATGCGGCTCAACGGATCGGGCTCGCCGTTGGTGTGGACGTGGACATCATCGGTGTGGGCAACACGGTGGAGGGGGAGCGGATGTCGCCGTCGCTCAGCACGGTGGGCCCCGTGGATTTCTTCGGCAAGCTTGCCCGGCTTCTTTTGCAGCGGGCCACGTCGCCCACTACGCCTGACGCCAAGAGCGAGCCTGCGGTCCTGGACTTCCCGTGGCACCTGTTCGTGCGTGAATCGGCACCCCACCGCAGCTCCGCAACCAGACTTTATTAAACGAACCAGCAGAAGGAAATTGCACCTCATGGAAAAGGATTTGAAGGTCGGCATCGTGGGTTTCGGTCTGCGCTCCGGGTTGTGGAGGCACGCCCATAAGCCGGGCCAGGGCTCTGAAGTCACAATCGTCTGTGACGTGAGCGAGAGGGGACGGGCGGACGCCGCGGCGAGCATTCCGTCAGCCCGCATAACGGACGATCTTGAGGAATTGCTCGCCAGCGGCCTTGACGCAGTCCTGGTGTTAACCCCCGATAACCAGCATGCCGCCGTCGCAGTCCGTACGCTCAAGGCTGGTATTGCGACCTTCTGCGAAAAGCCGCTGGATATCACCGTGGAGGCAGCGGACCTGATCCTGAAGACGGCGTACGAGACTGGAACGCGCTTGTATGTTGGGCACAACATGCGGCACATGCCGGTTGTAGTACAGATGCGCCAAATCATTCAGGAGGGCAGGATCGGTGAGGTCAAGGCCATCTGGTGCCGGCACTTTGTTGGCGATGGTGGGGACTACTACTTCAAGGACTGGCATGCCCAGCGCGCCAATGTCACCTCGTTGCTCCTCCAAAAGGGTGCTCACGACATCGATGTGATCCACTGGCTTGCCGGCGCGTACACCAAGCGGGTTGCCGCCGTCGGCGATCTTGCCGTCTACGGTAACGTCACCAACCGCGGCAATAACGCCGGCAAGCGCATGGGCGAATGGTTCTCGGTGGACAACTGGCCCCCCACGGAGCAGAAAGACCTGGCCGAGGTGATCGACGTCGAGGACATTTCCATGATGAACATGGTCTTGGACAACGGCGTGCTGGCCTCCTACCAGCAGTGCCACTTCACACCCGATTACTGGCGCAACTACACGATCATCGGCACCAAGGGCAGAATCGAGAACTTCGGCGACGGCCCCGGGAACACCATCAACGTCTGGACCAGCCGGACTTCCGGCTACGCGGCACCGGACGAGGTGCATACCATCCAGGACGGTGACGGAGGCCATGGGGGCGCAGACCCGCGCCTGATCGAGGAATTCCTGCGCTTCGCCGCCCAGGGTGGCCCGACGCAAACCAGCCCGGTGGCTGCACGGCAGGCAGTGGTGGCCGGTATCCTCGCCGCCGAATCGCTGCGCGGCGACGGGTGCGCGCGGGAAGTCCCTGCCCTGCCCGCCGGGCTCGTGGCATACTTCGACGCCGGTCAACCCGCCCTGATCCGGGATTAGGCCCTGCTGGATAGCTCGATAAGCTCGGTCATGACGGTTTGAAGTGACTCGCAAACCGTCATGACCGATTTCCGTTTCAACGTTTCCGGGCGGGCGAGGATGTCGATCTTGCGCACCGAGTTCACTCCGGAAAGGGGCCGCAGCACAACGCCCGCGTCCAGGACGCGCCGTGCCGTGAACCTTGGCAGGAGTCCGATCGCGCCGCCCGCCGCCACTAGCGCGGCAACAGTTGAGTAGTCGTTGATCCGGTGCAGCACTTCGGCGGGCCGTCCACTCACGGCAACGACGGCGGCGAGCACATCCGCGGGGGAGTAGCCGTCGCGGCTGGTCACCCAGGTTTCGCCCACGACGTCGGACGGCTTCAGTTCGCGCCGGGATGCCAGTGGGTGGTCCGCGGGCAGGGCGACGTCCAGGGGTTCGTCCGCCAGCGGGACCACAGCCACTTTGTCCTCGGGCCACGGCGGGCTGTTATCCATCCTGTGTGCCAGGACGAGGTCGTAGCGGGCAACCAAGCCCGGGAAATCTTCCTGGGCCACATCCTCATCCGAGAGTCGAAGCCTTGGCGACTTTCCGCCGTCGGACGCCAGCAGCGCTGCCAACGGCGCGAACAGCGCTTGCCCCGCACTGTGGAAGGCGCTGACGCTCACAGGCGCATCGGGAGCGTCGTGAAAGGCACCGATCGCTGCGCGCGCATCCGCCATGGCGTTCACGACGGCGGCGCCGGCTTCGGCGAGCACCTTTCCGGCGTCGGTCAGCACCAGGGCGCGGCCTTCCTTGCGCGTCAGCGGGACGTCCACCGATTTCTGCAGGAGCGCGAGCTGTTGCGAAACGGCCGATGGGGTGACCATAAGAGTCTCGGCCACAGCTTTGACACTCCCGAGGTCACCGAGTTCACGGAGCATCTGCAACTGGTGGATTTCCATTAGCAAATCCTAAATCGTTGATTGAGAAGAATCTAGTTGTGCTAAATCGTTAGCGGCGCTGTAATGGAGTCAGCAGCAGCGAAGCAGCCCCAGCAGTGAGGAATCCCATGAAGGCTCTCTACAAATCCGGACCCCACGCAGGGTTCGAACTCGTTGACCGTCCCGAGCCCGAGGCGGGACCCAGCGACGTCAAGATCCGTGTCATGACCACGGGCATCTGCGGTACCGACCTCCACATCCAGAGCTGGGATGCCTGGGCCCAAAGCATCATCGAAACGCCACTCATTGCGGGCCACGAGTTCTACGGTGAAGTGGTGGAAGTCGGCGAGGATGTCCGCGACGTCAAAGTGGGAGACCGGGTCTCCGGCGAAGGCCACGTGGTCTGCGGAATCTGCCGCAACTGCCGTGCAGGACGCCGCCAGATGTGCATCCACACCGTATCCGTTGGGGTGCAGCGCGATGGCGCGTTCGCTGAATATGTGGTTATTCCGGAGACCAACGTCTGGGTCCACCATGACGAATCCGTGACGCCGGAACTCGGTGCCATCTTCGATCCCTTCGGCAACGCCGTCCATACAGCCCTGAGCTTCCCCTTGGTGGGCGAAGACGTCCTCATCACCGGCGCAGGACCCATCGGGCTGATGGCCATTGCCGTCGCCCGCCACGCCGGCGCCCGCAAGATCGCCATCACTGACGTATCTGCTCCTCGGCTGGAACTGGCCCGTCAAATGGGCGTTGACCTCGCCGTCGACGTTTCCAAAATGCGCGTCCGCGACGCACAGCGGGAGCTGGGTATGCGTGAAGGATTCGATATCGGCCTGGAAATGTCCGGACACCCCACGGCGTTGCCTGAGATGATCGACAACATGAATCACGGCGGGCGGATCGCCATGCTGGGACTTCCCAGCCAGTCCATCGATATCGACTGGGGCAAGGTGGTCACCCACATGCTCACGCTCAAGGGCATTTATGGCCGCGAAATGTTCGAGACGTGGTACGCGATGAGCGCCATGCTTTCTTCCAACCCCGTGTTGCACCGGAACATCTCCGCAGTGGTCACAGACAAGCTGTCTGCGGCCGATTGGGAGAAGGGCTTCGAGATCGCCCGCGCCGGAACCGGCGGCAAAGTAGTCCTCGACTGGACCGAACTTTAACCCCCGCTGCCGCCACCGAACCATTCCCGAAGTATTCAGGAGCACACCATGTACTCAGCAATCAAAGACCAACTCCAAGGCGAACTCGACGAGATCCGCAGCGCAGGCCTCTTCAAGACCGAACGCCACATCGATTCCCCTCAGGCCAGCCACATCGCCGCAGGCCAGCTCGGCCAGCCAGCCAACAACGTGCTGAACTTCTGCGCCAACAACTACCTTGGCCTTGCTGACCACCCGGACATCATTGCCGCAGCCAAGTCCGCGATGGACGAGCGCGGCTTTGGCATGGCTTCGGTGCGCTTCATTTGCGGCACCCAGGATCTTCACCTGGAACTCGAAGCGCGTGTCTCGGGGTTTTTGGGCACTGAGGACACGATTCTGTTTTCCAGCTGCTTCGACGCCAACGGCGGCGTGTTCGAGTCCCTCTTCGGCCCTGAAGACGCCATCATCTCGGACTCCCTCAACCACGCATCCATCATCGACGGCATCCGCCTGAGCAAGGCCAAGCGCTTCCGCTATGCCAACCAGGACATGGCTGACCTTGAGGCCAAGCTGGTTGAGGCCGAGGGATCCCGCCGCAAGATCATCGTCACGGACGGTGTGTTCTCCATGGACGGATACCTCGCGCCGCTGGAAGCCATCTGCGATCTCGCCGAGAAACACGACGCCCTGGTGATGGTGGACGATTCGCACGCCGTCGGCTTCATGGGACCCACCGGTGCCGGTACTCCTGAGCACGCCGGAGTTTCTGACCGCGTGGACATCTACACGGGCACGTTCGGCAAGGCCCTGGGTGGCGCCTCCGGCGGCTACGTTTCAGGCCGCGGCGAAATCGTCGCGATGCTGCGCCAGAAGGCCCGCCCCTACCTCTTCTCCAACTCCCTGGCGCCTGCCATCGTGGCCGCTACCATCAAGGCGATCGAGCTCGTCCAGGAATCCGGCGAGCTCCGCACCCGCCTCTTCGAGAACGCAGCCCTGTTCCGCCGCCGCATGAGCGAGGAAGGCTTCGAGCTCCTTGAGGGTGAGCACGCCATCATTCCCGTGATGTTCGGTGACGCCGTCATAGCCGCAAAGGTTGCTGACGAGATGCTCGGCCACGGCGTGTTTGTCACCGCCTTCAGCTACCCCGTGGTGCCGAAGGGAGCAGCCCGCATCCGCGTCCAGCTTTCAGCCGCGCACAGCAGCGACGACGTCGAAGCTTGCGTTCAGGCGTTCGTGAAGAGTCGCGCAGCGGTCGTCTAACCGTCCCCGATCTTCTCTCACATCCTGCGGCTTTTCACCGGACGTTCTCTCACTTTCTTGACGCAAGGGAGAGAAGATCGGGCCGTTGGGGGGGTGGATGTGAGAGAAGATCGGGCCGTTGGGGGTTGGATGTGAGAGAGCATCGATCTGTGCACCCCTCGTGCCTTCTGACAGGATGGAGCCATGGCTTCGAATTATGACGTGGTAATCGTTGGCGGCGGCATTGCGGGGCTTTCCCTGGCGTCCGCGCTCGCAGGGAAGTGCACGGTGGCACTGGTAGAGGCCGAGCAATCGTTGGCCTTCCACACCTCCTCGCGCTCAGCCCGCCAGTTGATTCCGAGTTACGGGCCGCCCGTGGTGCAGGAACTCACCGTCCGGACCTTGGAAATGATGAGGGCGCGCGACGCTGAACTTCCTGAGCCGGTCCTTACACCGCGCGGCTTCATGCTGGTTGGCGATGAGGAAACAGTCCGGGCAGAGGCCAGCGGCAACATGCAGACAATCACCCACGCAGAAGCCATGCAGCTCTGCCCGGTCCTGAAGCCGGAGTCGTTCACGGCGGCAGGGTTGGATAATGGCTCGTTTGGTTGCAACGCACCTGCCTTGTTGGAAGATCACCGGATCAGGGCCGAGGCCGCAGGAGCCGACATCATCACCGGTGCGCGTGTCCACTCCGCCCAGCGCCTCGGAAGCGGCTGGCAGGTGGGTGCCGGAACGGAAGGTTTCCAGTCCGCCGTCGTGGTTAACGCCGCGGGCGCGTGGGCGGACGAGCTGGCCGTCATCAGCGGCGTGGAGAAGCTCGGACTGCAGCCGTATCGCCGGACTGCGGCGATTGTGAACGTCGAGCACTCGCTGACGCGGCAAACGCCCATGGTGGCTGCGGCCGACCACTCGTTCTACTTCCGCGCCGAGGGCGACCAAGTGCTCATCTCTCCGTCGGAAACAGTGCCCAGCGGGGCAGAAGACGCCAAACCGTATGCCGGCGATGTGGACAAACTCATCAGCAGGCTCAACTCCCTGACATCCTTGGGCATCCGTTCAGTGGACCGGGCGTGGACGGGGTTGCGCACAGAAGCTGCGGACGGAATCCCGGTGGTTGGTTTCGACGCCGAAGCGAAGGGCTTCTTCTGGCTGGCCGGACAGGGCGGCTACGGATTCCAGACGTCCTCGGCCATTGCCGAACTTGCCGCAGACCTCATCCTGGGGAATGTAGAGGCAGACAGTCCGGAATCCCGGACAGCTGAGCAGCTTGCAGCCGTTCGTTGGTCCATCCGGCGCTGAACAATAGGGACATGAGCGGAATCACCAGTCCAGGACAAAACAGCACTCTCATCACCAACATCGGCGAGCTGATGACCCAGGACCTGGAGCATCGTGTCCTCAAGGACGCCGCGATCGTGTTCGAAGGCGAGCGCATTGCCTGGATCGGGTCTAGCAACGACGCTCCCGTGGCCGATACAAAGATCGACGCCGAGGGCCGCGCCGTCCTTCCTGGCTGGGTCGACTCGCACTCCCACCTCGTTTTCGCCGGAGACCGCACAGCCGAGTTTGAGGCCCGGATGGCCGGGCAGAGCTACAGCGCTGGCGGGATTGCCGTCACCACTGGTGCCACGCGAAGGGTGAGTGACGATGAACTGACGAGGCTGGTGAGGGATCGCGTCACTGAAGCCGTCTCGCAGGGAACTACCTACCTTGAGAGCAAAACCGGCTACGGCTTGGACGTGGAGAACGAGGCCCGCAGTGCACGCATCGCCGCTGCCCTGGTGGACGAGGTCACCTACCTCGGCGCGCACCTAGTGCCGGCCGGGTCCGATCCGGAGGAGTACACGGACCTGGTCTGCGGTGAAATGCTCGACGCCGTTCTGCCTCACGTGCGCTGGGCGGACGTGTTCTGCGAGCGCGGTGCCTTCACGGAAGAGCAGTCGCGCCGGGTCTTGACGGCTGCCCGGGATGCCGGGCTGGGACTGCGCGTGCATGGCAACCAGCTGGGCGAGGGGCCAGGCGTTGCGTTGGCCGTGGAGTTCGCGGCCGCCAGCGTGGACCACGTGAACTATCTGTCGGAGAAGGACATTGACGCGCTCGCGGGAACCTGGGCGGGCTGGGACCCGGCTACGGGCAGTGGCGTCCGTGGAACCGTGGCAACCTGCCTGCCTGCCTGTGACTTGTCCACTCGACAGCCGCTCGCGCCGGGCCGGGAGCTGATCGATGCCGGCGTCCAGATCGCCCTGGCCGCCAACTGCAACCCCGGTACGTCGTACACGAGTTCCATCGCATTCTGCGTGACCACGGCGGTCCTGCAGATGCACCTCAGCGTCCACGAGGCGGTTCGGGCGGCGACGTACGGCGGTGCTCTGGCGTTGGGTCGGGAGTCCGGGAACGACGGCGACGGCGAACGCGCGGTGGGTTCGCTCGCCGTCGGTCATCGCGCGGACCTTCACATGCTGAAGGCGCCCTCGGCCACGCACTTGGCGTACCGGCCTGGGATTCCTCTGACGCATTCGGTGTGGCGGGCGGGCGTGCGCGCCGTCTAGAGACAGGTTGAAAATAGCTGACAGACTGGGGGACATGGCAAGGGGAATTCTTCGCACACGCTCAGGAGGGCTGGGCCGGGCCAGGACCGCGGTGGGTTTTGTTTTAGCGGTCTTCATCCCTGTGCTGACCACGACGGTGATGTCGTTTGCCCCGGATCTGAACTTTGCTACCCATGTCCTGGTGCATTTGACCGGGGTGATGGCGGTGGCGTTCATCGGTGGTCTCTGGCCTGCTGTGTTGGCCGCGATTCTGGACTCTTTGCTGCTGAATTATTTCGAGACCGAACCCGTTGGGACTTTCAGAATCAATGACCCACAGATTTTGTTTGCCGTGCTCGTGTTCCTGGGGGCGGGGATTGCTGTGTCCTTGGTCGTAGGCCTCTCGGCCAAGCGGGCCCAGGAGGCTAGTTATGCCCGTGCCGAGGCTGCGACACTCTTGGACCTGGCCAGGAACGCCCTGGTGCAGGACGACACCATTGCGGCATTTCTGGATAAGGTCCGTGAGACCTTCCAGGTCCGCACGGTGGGATTATTTACCAGAACTTCCCGCACAGGCGACGACTGGGAGCTCCAGGTCCAGTCAGGTGAATCGCCGCCACAGCCTCCGGGCTCGGCTGAATCAGGCGACGGTGCGTACGAGATGGCAGATACCCGGACGGCTCTTGTGGTTTCCGGCAGGACCCTCACGGCCGGCGAGCGGCGGCTGCTGGCGGCCCACGCGACCCACCTGCTTTTACTCCGGCAACGTCATGCACTCCAGCTCAAGCTGAAGGCGACCGCGAAACTGGCTGAGGGCAACAGCATCCGGACGTCCATTCTGAATGCCGTCAGCCATGACTTACGGACACCGTTGGCCGGAATCAAGCTGGCTGTGACCGCCTTGCAGCGCCAGAAACGGCGGCTTCCCGAAGATATACGGGACGAGATGCTCCATACCATCGACTCCTACGCGGACCGCCTTGACTCCTTGGTGGGCAATCTGTTGGACATGTCACGGATCTCCAGCGGGTCCACCGCCCCGCTCACATCCTCGGTGACATGGCGCGATGCCATCGAAGACGCGCTGCGGGGACTGCCGGAAGGAGCCATCCGCATCGATCTGGCTCCTGATATGCCAGCCATTGATGCCGACCTGGGCATGCTGGAACGCGTCATTGCCAATATCGTCGAGAATGCGCTGAAATACGCGGCGGGCTCGGATATCGCCATCGTGGGACCGGCCAATGGAGCAGGGGTGGCCACGATTGAAGGGCGCCGCTGCGGAGAACTGAGGATCGTAGACCACGGCCAAGGTGTGGCCGCCGCGGACGTGATTGCCATGTTTGAGCCGTTCCAGAGGCTGGACGACGCGCCGGCTGGCCTGGGCATAGGACTGGGACTGGCCGTTGCGAAGGGCTTTACCGAAGCGATGGGCGGCCAGCTAAGTGCTGAACCGACACCGGGAGGGGGATTGACGGTTGTCATCCGACTGCCTCTTTCCACCGGCGACGGGAACCCGCATCACGCACCCGGCAGTGAAGAACGAAGTGAGCCATGAGGACCGTACTCGTCGTAGACGACGAACCACAACTGCTGCGTGCTTTACAGGTAAATCTGCGCGCTGAGGGATACACGGTGCTCACGGCACTGGACGGCACCACGGCTCTGCAGCATGCCTCGGGCAGCCATCCGGACCTTATCGTTTTGGATCTTGGACTGCCGGATATTAACGGCGTTGACGTCATCACCGCGATCCGTCGTTCCAGCAGCACGCCGATCATTGTCTTGTCCGCCAGGCAAGGGTCCGTGGACAAAGTCCGTGCCTTGGACGCCGGGGCGGATGACTACGTTACGAAACCTTTTGGCCTGGATGAACTACTGGCGCGGTTGCGCGTCGCCGAACGCCGTCTGGGCTCGTCCGACGTCGGCGAACAAGTCGTGGTTGTCGACGTCGGGGACTTCGCAGTGGACCTCGAAAAGAAGAAAGTGACACGCGACGGCTCTCCAGTGCGGCTCACCCCGCGCGAATGGGCCATCCTGCAACTGCTGGTCTGTAACCCGGGGCGACTCATTACCCAGCAGCAGATGCTGGCCAGGATCTGGGGTCCTGGTTACGACGGAGAAACGCATTACCTCCGCGTCTACATGGGACAGTTGCGTCGCAAACTTGAAGCCGACCCTGCCCGTCCCAAGCATCTGCTCACAGAAGCCGGAATGGGGTACCGGTTCGAGCCATAACCGGCCGCGTCGCGCATGTCCTTAGGGGACAGTCGGAGTGTACGGACGCGGCGTAAATGATTCGTAAATAGAAACGCCTTTCCCGGTTTGATGCGTTCCGTGGGTGTTAGCTTCGGCTGTGACCGCGGTGCGTTGTTCCGCGCGGAAAGGAAACAATGACCACGTTGAGCAGGCCCCCGGCCGACCCATCGGCCCCCAAGCCGGCCGGCAAAGCAGCGCTGAAAAACTGGCTGCTGTTCGGGCTACAGGACAGCAAAGGCACCCACCAGGGTCCCGGCGGGATAACCGCCGCCAACGAGAAGAAGCATCCATGGTGGCAGGTCATGTGCCTAACCGGCGTCGACTACTTCTCCACCTTGGGTTACCAGCCGGCCATCGCCGCTCTGGCCGCCGGTGTGATCTCGCCATTGGCGACCCTGGTCCTCATCGCCGTCACGCTGTTCGGTGCCCTGCCGGTCTACCGTCGCGTGGCCCGGGAAAGCCATCGCGGCGAAGGCTCCATCGCGATGCTTGAACGGCTCCTGCCACGCTGGGGCGGCAAGCTCTTCGTCCTCATCCTGCTTGGATTCGCCGCAACGGATTTCATGATCACCATGACCCTCTCCGCCGCGGACGCAAGCGCGCACCTGATTCAGAACCCGGTGGCCCCGGGTTGGTTGCAGGGCCAGAACATCCTCGTCACACTCTTCCTTTTGGCGCTGCTGGCTGCCGTCTTCCTCCGCGGCTTCAAGGAAGCCATCGGAGTGGCCGTCGTCCTCGTCGTTCTTTACCTAGGCCTGAACGCCGTGGTCGTAGTGGTGACCCTTACCCAGGTGTTCATGCACCCGGTGGCCATGGGCGGCTGGTGGAACGCGCTCTGGACCTCGCACGGGGACCCGATCATGGTGGTGGGAATCGCCCTGCTCGTGTTTCCCAAACTTGCCCTCGGTCTGTCAGGGTTCGAAACAGGTGTCGCCGTCATGCCCCAGGTCCGTGGAGACGAGGCCGATACGGTGGAAAACCCGGAGGGCCGCATCCGCGGAACCCGCAGAATGCTCACTACCGCAGCTGTCATCATGAGTGGATTCCTCATCACCACCAGTTTCATCACCGTCGTGCTGATCCCGGAGCAGGAATTTCAACCCGGTGGACAGGCGAACGGCCGCGCCCTGGCGTTCCTCGCCCACGAGTACATCGGCGTGGGGTTCGGCAGTATCTACGACATCAGTACCATCGCCATTCTGTGGTTCGCCGGGGCGTCCGCCATGGCAGGACTGCTCAACCTCGTCCCGCGATACCTGCCCCGCTACGGGATGGCCCCCGGCTGGGCCAAGGCTGTCCGCCCCCTTGTGCTCGTCTTCACCCTCGTCGGTTTCCTCATCACCTTCCTCTTTGAAGCCGACGTCGACGCCCAGGGCGGTGCCTACGCCACCGGCGTTCTTGTGCTCATGACCTCGGCAGCCGTTGCCGTCACGCTCTCTGCACGCCGGCGCAGGCAGCGAAAACGTACCATGGGCTTTGGCATCATCTCCTTGGTGTTCACATACACCACGATCGCCAATATCTTCGAACGGCCCGAGGGCATCAGGATTGCAGCAGTCTTCATTCTGGGCATCATCGTGATTTCCCTCCTCTCCCGCATCCGCCGCTCCTTCGAACTCCACGCCACACGCGTCCATCTGGACCGCCAAGCCCTGGAGTTCATGTCCGACACCCTCGAAGGCCCCATCGCGATCATTGCCCACGAACCGCTCCGGCTCACCGCCGCAGCGTACCGGGACAAGCTCACCTCAGCGATCGAGGTCAGCCATCTGCCGCTGGAACAGCAAGCCATCTTCCTCGAAGTGATAGTCGACGATTCATCGGACTTCGAAACGGAACTACAAGTACACGGTGTGACGCGGCACGGTTACCGGATCCTGGAGGTCCACGGACCCGTGGTACCCAACACGATCGCGTCCGTCCTGCTCCACATCCGGGACGTCACCGGGCTCATGCCACATATCTACTTCCGGTGGACCGAAGGAAATCCTTTCACCAATCTCCTGCGCTTCCTGTTCCTGGGCGAGGGCGAAATCGCTCCCGTCACCAGGGAGGTGCTGCGTGAGGCAGTGCCCGATGTCACCCAACGCCCGTGGGTCCACGTCGGCTGACCAAGGAGGTGTTCGCGCATGGGCCCGCATCGAGACGATTTCGACGGCGGATTGAGGTTCGCTGCGCCGCCGGACTCAGTGGAGGGTTACGGAGGCCGCGGTGTAGACGGCGCAGCGTATCGCCCTCCGGGGGGTTACCTCTTCAGGGATAAAGCCGGCGACACCTGGTGGATCATTTTCCAGGTATCTCCCGACCCGCTTTCTCACGGACCCAAAGTTCGTGGAGATGTCCTGGGCTGCAGCGAATCCTACGACGAGCTCGTTCACGTACGGGTGCTGGCCACCGATGTACTCCGTGCGGACGCTGATGCCGCCTTCCGCAAAAAGTTGCCCTCCAGCTACGAAGAGGCTGCAAACGTTGCCGCGGGCATTCCCCGTGTTGGCGTGTAGTTCCGTTCCTGGCATGAACCTGGGCCAGCGTAAAGGAACCGTTAAGGATTCCCGATTTTCCTGTTTCCACATTTTCTCCGGTGCTACGCTCCCGGAGATCACGTGAGCAAACAGAGAGACGAGGCAGTGACAACTTCGGCCCGGAAGGACATTCCGGACAGCATCCCAAACCCTGAACACCTGCTGGGCCGCGGCCACGCACGCACGTTCTGGAAGCACCGTGACCCACAGACGCGCCGTGAGAACGTCCTCAGTCGCGCCCTCTTGCATCCAGTCCGCTCAGTACCCATCGCTTTCCTGGCGGTCATCCTCCTCGGCGCAGGCCTGCTGATGCTGCCCATCTCCCACAATGGCAGTGATCCAGAGACGTTCATGACGGCCCTGTTCACCGCCGTGTCCGCGACGTGTGTCACGGGCCTGATTACCGTCGACACGGCAACCTACTGGACACCCTTCGGGCAGGTCGTGATTCTGGCGCTCATCCAGGTTGGCGGATTCGGCATCATGACCCTTGCGACCCTGCTTGCCCTGCTCGTGCGTAAAAGCATCGGCCTGCGCGGGCAGCTTGTTGTGCAGTCGGAAACGCACACCCTCAACCTCGGGGATGTCCGCTCCGTGCTGTTTCGGGTTGCCAGGATCATGGTCGTTTTTGAAGCGGTAACGGCAGCAATCCTGGCTGTCAGGTTCTGGCTCGCCTACGACCCAAACCCAGCCGTTGCCCTGTGGCATGGAGTCTTCCATGCAGTGTCCGCCTTCAATAATGCCGGGTTCGCGCTCTACAGCGACAACCTCATCAGTTTCCGCGAGGACCCTTACATCCTGGTACCGATCTGCCTGGCCATCATTGCCGGTGGCCTCGGATTCCCCGTACTCATCCATTTGCTCAACGGCGGGGGACTGCGGGTCCGGAACTGGACGGTACATTTGCGGCTCACAGTGTTCGGGACGGTCTTCCTGCTCATAGCCGGCTTCGTGTTGTTCGCCGCGTTCGAATGGAACCGGGCCGAAACCCTGGGGCCGCTGTCCGTCTCCGGAAAGATCGTCGGGTCCCTCGCTGGAAGCGTGTTCCCGCGCACCGCGGGATTCAACAGCATCGACTACGGGGTGGCTGCACCGGAGACGCTGATGGTCAGCGACATTCTGATGTTCATCGGAGGGGGAAGCGCTGGAACTGCAGGGGGAATCAAGATCACCACTTTCCTCCTCCTGGCATTCGCCATCTGGAATGAAGTCCGCGGCCGGGACGATGTGACCATAGCCCACCGATCCATTAGCCCTGCCTCGGTACGGCAGGCCCTTTCGGTAGCCCTGCTCGGCATAGGCGCAGTCATTACTGGAACCATGCTGCTGCTCGTGTTCACCGACTACAGCCTCGAGAAGGTCCTGTTCGAATCCATCTCGGCTTTCGGCACAGTCGGGATGAGCACAGGAATCACGTACAACCTCCCTCCATCGGCTGAGTGGGTACTCATGGTTCTGATGTTTACCGGCCGCATCGGGAGCGTCACGGTAGCTTCGGCACTGGCCCTATCCTCCCGCCCCCGCCTGTTCAACCTGCCCGAAGAACGGCCCATCATCGGCTAAAGGGAACAAGTGCCCAATTGCCCGTTCCACTCCTGTAGATGATCCTTGTGAGATCGAAACTGATCGTTTAGTGTTTCTATAGATCATAAAACGTCATTGACTGAGCAGGAGCGAAACACACGATGAGCGAGAACACACTGGGCGCCTTCATGGAAGAAGAGCTGGTATCACAGCCCGAAGTCTGGCAGCGGGCCATCGAGCAGGCCGCTGCTGAGCAGATGCTTCCCGCCGACGGCCAGCGGATCGCCGTCATCGGCTGTGGCACCTCCTGGTTCATGGCCCAGAGCTATGCTGCCGCCCGTGAATCGGCGGGCAAAGGCGTGACGGATGCCTTTGCGGCGTCGGAGGCTTTCCTGAACAGCAACAGCCCGGAGCGCCAGTACGACGCCGTTGTGGCTATTACGCGGTCCGGCACCACCACTGAGGTGCTGGAGATTCTGGCCGGGTTGAAGGGCATCGTCCCCACTGTTGCCATCATTGGCGATACGGCGTCTCCAATCGTTCACCTGGCGGACGCCGTGATCGGCCTCCCGTACGCAGATGAGCGATCCGTGGTGCAGACCCGCTTCGCAACCTCGGCACTGGTTTACTTGCTCGCCAGCCTTGGGATTGACCTGAAGCAAGCGGTCGAAGACGCAAGGGATGCAGTCTCAGGTCCCGTGGCCCAGGAACTCCTGGATGCTGAGCAATTCACCTTCCTCGGTACCGGATGGACTGTTGGCCTGGCCCACGAGGCAGGACTGAAGATGCGCGAAGCCGTGCAGGGCTGGACCGAGTCCTATCCTGCAATGGAATACCGCCATGGTCCCATCTCCATCGCGGCGCCAGGACGCGTAACCTGGTTGTTTGGCGCACAGCCCGAGGGCCTTGACAAGGACATGGCGGCCACGGGTGCCCTTTACCTCCACACGGACAAGCACCCGCTGGCTGAACTGGCCCGCGTCCACAAAGTGACCCTGGAACGTGCGCGCGTCCGCGGCCTCAACCCGGACCTGCCCCGGAACCTGACGCGCTCCGTCATCCTTGACCCCTCCGCCTAGGCGCCCGCCATGGTTCTCGGGCACGCAGAATCAGCAGTCCTGGCCTTCGACGTTGGCGGTACCGATGTGAAGGCCGGACTCGTGGATCCATCCGGAAACGTCCTTGGCATGCGTCGCGTCCCCACGCCCCTGGATTCATTGAATCCAGGGGGAGCCGTGCTGGACAGGCTCGCAGGGCTTGCTGATGAGCTCGCATCCGAGTTCCCGGACATCCCGGCCAAAGCAGCGGGGGTCATCGTCCCCGGCATCGTGGATTCCGTGGGAGGAATCGGGATCTACTCCGCAAATCTCGGGTGGCGTAACTTCCCGTTCACTGCTGAAGCCGAAAAGAGGCTGGGGCTTCCCGTGGCGTTCGATCACGATGTCCGCTCCGCCGCTGCCGTGGAACACGCTTTTGGCGGATCCAAGGAGTTCAACGACGTCGTGGTCATGGTGGTGGGCACTGGAATTGCCGCCGCAGTCTTCTCCGGTGGCGTGCCCGTCACGGCCGGTGGTTTCGCCGGCGAGCTCGGCCACGCCCAGGTACCGGACCCCGACGCCGGACCTGCAGCAACAGGGGCCACCATCCTAGAGGCCGTGGGTTCGGCAGGCGCCATCGCCAAGCGATACAGCAGGAAGTCGGCGAATACCGTAGACGGTGCCCGGGACGTCCTGCTCCGCTCCCAAAAGGGAGATGCCGTGGCCGCCCGTGTTTGGGCAGACGCCGTGGACGCCCTGGCCTTCACCATCTGCCAGTGCGTAAACATCATCGGCACTGAAGCGGTAGTGATTGGGGGAGGCCTGGCCGAAGCAGGCGAGGACCTCCTCGAACCGCTCCGGGCGCGGGTGGACCAGATCCTGGACTTCCAACGACGCCCACGCCTCATCCAAGCCCAGCTTGGCCAGGACGCCGGGCTCCTTGGCGCAGCGTTGAACGCACGCGCACTCCTGGATGGTGCGCGATGACCGGCTCCGCCGCAACCCGCATCGTCACCGTCACCCCGAACCCAGCCATCGACATGACCTATACCGTCCACGGAATCACCGAGGGCGCCAGCCACAGGGTTCCCACACCCATCAGCCGCGCCGGAGGCAAAGGGCTCAACGTCGCCAGAGTGGTTCACCAAGTAGGCCATCCCGTGCTGGCCATTGCTCCTACCGGAGGAGCCGCGGGACAGACCCTGGCTGCTGAACTTTGGACGAGCGGGGTGCCCCACACGCTGGTGTCCGTCGCCGCCGAAACACGCCGCAGTATCGCGCTCGTAGACACCCTCGCCGGCGAGACCTCCATCTTCAACGAGGAAGGCCAGGCGCTCCTGCCGGACGATTGGCGCTCGCTGACCGCCGCCGTCGTTAAAGCCATACGCGGCGACGACGGAGAAGCTCCCGCCGCTGTGCTGGTGGGGTCCGGCAGCCTCCCGCCGGATGCGCCCGCCGATTTCTACCCGTCCCTGGTGAAGCTGGCACACGACGCCGGCATCCCGGCCATTATTGACACCTCAGGACCCGGAATCATCGCCGCTGCCCAGGCCGGGGCCGATGTCCTGAAACCCAATCACCACGAGCTCGCGGAAGCCACGGGGGAGTCCAGCGTGGAAGCAGCTGCGCTCTCGCTGATTGCCATGGGCGCCCGCACGGTCCTCGTCAGCGCCGGTGCGGACGGAATGCTCGCCTTCGACCACGCAGCACCCGGCGGGTACTGGAGCGCTAGCCTCCCTGGGCCGCTGAGCGGCAACCCCACAGGGGCGGGCGACGCCGGTGTGGCGGCTGCCGCCGTCGCCCTCGCCCAAGGCATTACCGAACCCCGCGAGATTCTTCGCCGGGCCACCGCCTGGTCCGCCGCGGCAGTGCTCATGCCTGCAGCGGGCGAAATTTCGCCGAGGTACCAGGAACTTGAAGCACAACTGATCGTGACATGGAAGGAGACCCGGTGACCCTTGTCAGCACGCGGGAATTGATGGACAGGGCCGCGGCCAACGGTACGGGCCAAGGTGCGTTCAACGTCATCCATGTGGAAACAGCGGAGGGGCTGGTGGCGGGTGCCGAGACGGCGGGAGTTCCACTGATCCTGCAGATTTCGGAGAACTGCGCCAAGTACCACGGTGGACTCGAACCGATCGCGGTGGCGGCTTTGGCGATCGCCCGCGACGCATCAGTGCCCGTTGCGGTTCACCTGGACCATGCTGAATCCGAGGACCTCGCCATCGCGGCCGTGGACCTGGGCTTTGGCTCCGTGATGTTCGACGGCGCGCACTTGCCCTATGACTTGAACGTGGAAGCCACGCAACGGGTAGCCCGCTACGCCCATGAGCGAGGCGTTTACGTGGAGGCTGAACTCGGCAAAGTTGGAGGCAAGGACGGCGCCCATGCACCCGGTGTCCGGACCGACCCTGCGGAGGCGCAGGCGTTTGTTGAAGCAACGGGTGTAGATGCGCTCGCGGTGGCCGTTGGTTCCTCCCATGCCATGACCGAACGCAGCGCCGCACTGGACCTGCACCTGATCACGCGGCTGAAGTCTGCGGTCGGAAAACCGCTGGTCCTGCACGGCTCTTCCGGCGTCACAGACGAGATGCTCGTAGCTGCGATCGGCGCAGGTATGACTAAGATCAACGTATCCACACATTTGAACGGGTTCTTCACCCGCGCCGTCCGTGAGTACCTCGATGCCAACCCTGCAGTGGTGGATTCCCGGAAGTACATCAAGGCCGGCCGGGACGCACTGGTGCAGGAATCCGCACGTTTGCTCACGCTGTTCGCCAAAGCGAAATAGCCAGACCCCGCGAAAGGCTCGTCATGACCCGCACCGATCGGCTGACCGCCATCCTTGACCTCCTGGCCGAATCCGGCCATGTGGAAGTCGAGGACATCGTGACGCGGCTTGGCGTGTCACCGGCCACGGCACGCCGGGACTTGGACAGCCTTGCGAAACAACGACTGCTCAGCCGTACCCGCGGTGGCGCCACCACCGGATCCGTAGCCTATGATCTCCCGGGCCGCTATAACCGTGATGACCACGCCGTGGCCAAGCAGGAGATCGCCCAGGCGGCATCGGCCCTGATCCGCCCCGGCGCGGTGATCGGCTTGAGCGGGGGAACCACCAACACGGCGCTGGCGCAGCTGTTGTCCACCCGCGAGGACCTCAACGCGCCGTCCAACAGGCCCACCCTCACGGTGGTGACCAACGCGATCAACATTGCCTCGCAGCTCGCCGTTCGTCCGAACATCAAGATCATGGTTACCGGGGGCATCCTGAATCCGCGCTCCTATGAGCTCGTGGGGCCCTACACCGACGTCATCATGCAGAAGGTTGCCCTGGATATTGCGTTCATCGGGGTCAACGGCGTTGACCCGGACCTCGGCCCCACCATCACCGATGAAGGCGAAGCCATGGTGAACACCGTCATGGCGCGCCGGGCCACCGAGTCCTACGTGGTGGCGGACTCTTCCAAGGTGGGCCGCCGCTCCTTTGCGGCCATGTCCGGGTACGACTTCCGGCACCTCATCACGGACGCCGGGATCAGCGCCGAGGACAAGGCCGCATTTGAAGCCAAGGGCACGGAAGTCATCGTCGCACCTGCCACCTAAGCGATCCTGCAACTACGTGACAAGTGCTAGAAACGCATTCTCGGCGCGTGAAGCACTGAATCGTCAACATCCCTTGGCACCCACTGGCTGAACGGTTTGTCCAGACTGTACTGGCCGTCGTCGGTCCTTATCAGCGTTCGGAGTTCGGCGTTGTCAGGGTTGTTCAGCGATTCGAAATACTCAACAGTCCAGTGGAACCAGCGCATGCAGAACAGCCTCATGGTCAGTCCATGAGTGACCAACAGGGTGTTTGGGGCATACGTCGGCTTTTCCCAATGGCGGTAAAGGGTCTCCATGAACGAGGACACGCGGTCGTAGACATCCGAGCCTGACTCGCCCTCGCGGAACCTGTAGAAGAAGTGGCCGTAAAGGTTGCGCAGTTCCTTCTGGTCCTCGATCTCCCCGGCAATCTGAAAGTTGGCCCAGTCCTGCTCACGGAGCCTGGGTTCTTCGATCACGCGCTCGATCAGCGGTCCCAGGTCCAACGCTTCAAGAGTCTGGTACGCCCGCAAATAGGGGGAGACATAAACGCAGACCTGCTCGCCGTCGAGCTTCCGCCGAAGGGCTTCGCCCGCTATCCGGGCCTGTTCAATTCCGGGTTCGGTCAGCGGAATGCGGTAGTCCGGCACACGGTTGTAGATTGACGTGTCGGCATTCGCGGCTGACTGGCCGTGCCGGATCATGAAGATTCTCCCTGGGGCACTCATCCCACCAAGCATAGGGGGCTGCCTAAGGGTGGAACGGGAACGTGCGCAGTTCACGGCAAAGTGGCAGGAACTACAGGCAAGATAGGTACATGCTCCTTGCTTCCCGCCGCCGCCTGCGCGCCGAAGTACTCATCGTACTGGGCCTGTCTTTGGGCCAGTCCGCTGTGTACTCCGTGGTGCAGCTACTGGACAAGATGACGCGCGCGCCGCTGTCCGAGGCAACGTCGACGCTTAACAGGTCCCAAAGCACCCGCGAGTACTTCGACCTCACGTACCAACTGCTGGACATTATCTTCGCTTTGGTGCCGGTGGTCCTGGTGTTCTATTTCCTGTCATCGCATGCCCAAGGTGGCCGGGAAAGTGCGAGTGGCTTTGCCCGGTTGGGGTTCAACTTCGCACGCCCCGGCAAGGACCTCTTGCACGGACTGGGACTCGCAGCCGCCATTGGCATTCCTTCACTTGGCCTGTACGCGGCCGGTCGCGCCCTCGGAATCACCACCGCCATTGTGCCCAGCGGCCTGGAGGCTTACTGGTGGACAGTACCTGTGTTGATTCTCTCCGCGATTCGCCACGCGATCGTTGAGGAAGTGATCGTCGTGGGATACCTCATGGACCGCTTCGGAAAATTCGGCTGGAGTACGCCGCTGGCCATTGTCGTGAGCGCGGCCCTTCGTGGCAGCTACCACTTGTATCAAGGCTTCGGGCCGTTCATCGGCAACTTCGCCATGGGCTTGGTCTTCGCCTGGATCTATACAAAGACGAAGCGGGTGATGCCTTTAGTCATTGCACATGCGCTGCTGGACATCGTCGCGTTCGTTGGCTTTAGCCTCTTCGGCAAGGCGATAGGCCTGGGGTAGGGATCCTTGAAGCTAGTGGACCCTTAAAGAGAAATTCGGCCGCCATCGGTGGGTGACGTCGTTGGCACCCGCTGATGGCGGCCGAAGCTTGAAGGCGTGCGTCAGATGGTGACGGCGCCGGATGCGGTTTCGAAAGTGACGGACATGATGCCAGGCGTACCGTGCGGGGCCATCCACTGGACAGCGACGTCCTCGAGTGGCTTCTCCACGGGTTCGCCCAGCCATTCGGTAACGCGTTCCGCCGAGCCCGCAATCGTGAGGCTAGACATCTTGACGTCACTCTCGTAGACCTTGGACGGGTGCAGTGAGGGATCGCCCTCCCACTTGAGCAGGTACGGCACCTGGGGATCGGCGATCAAGCCGAGAATGCCGATCTGCTGCCACACGAGTTCGCGGCCATCCGGGAACTTGCGGTTGCCCGGAACAGCGGAGCGGCCGAGGCGTTCCTCGAAGGGGGCGAGGTCGTCAACGGCGACGCACCAGCCCATCCAACCGCCGCCAGCCGCCGAGCGTGCGCGGACTGCCTGGCCAAAGGGTGCCTTGTCAGAAGCAGGGTGGTCCAGGACCTCTACGACTTCCAGGTATTTGTTATCCGCCAAGGGAATGATCATGTTCCGGGTGCCGAAGCGCGGGTGCACTCCGCCCCGGACTGCGTCCACTCCCAGAGCTGCGGAAATTCGTTCGGTAGTGGCCAAAAGGCCATCTCGTTCACAAGCGTAAGAGACGTGATCCATGCGCATGGCTTCATCTTGGCACTTTGTGATCGGGGTCTCAGCTAAGGCGAGCCTAACTAACATGGGACGTTATTCCGCGCTACCGGAACGCGTCACGCCGGGTCGCGTAAAGACTGAAAAATACTGTCTTCGTCACAAAACTGTCCAAGTCCCCGGGCGCTTCCTAGACTGGCCCCAGCCCACGCCTACAGCGATCAACGGCAAATCCGCGCGCCACTAAGAGGAGAATTCAATGTCCCAAGGATGGTCTTTCGAAACCCGCCAGATCCACGCAGGCCAGGAGCCTGACTCTGCCACGGGAGCGCGGTCGCTTCCGATCTACCAGACCACGTCCTTCGTTTTCCCGAGCGCAGAGAGCGCAGCCAACCGCTTTGCACTGGCCGAGCTCGCCCCGATCTACACTCGTATCGGCAACCCAACACAGGATGCCGTGGAGCAACGGATCGCCAGCCTCGAAGGCGGGCTGGGCGCGTTGCTCCTTAGCTCAGGACAGGCCGCGGAAACCTTCGCCATCCTGAACATTGCCGAGGCCGGAGACCACGTCGTCGCCAGTCCCAGCCTTTATGGCGGCACCTACAACCTGCTGGCGCACACGCTGAAGAAGTTCGGCATCTCCGTGACGTTCGTGGAGGATCCGGACAACCTGGACCAGTGGCGGGACGCCGTGCAGCCCAACACCAAGCTGTTCTTCGGCGAGGTGGTGTCCAATCCGCGCCAAGACGTGCTGGACATCGAGGGCATTTCGCGCACCGCGCATGAGGCTGGTGTGCCGCTCATCGTGGATAACACGCTCGCCACCCCCTACCTCATCCGTCCCATCGAGTGGGGTGCGGACATCGTGGTGCACTCGGCTACCAAGTATCTGGGCGGCCACGGCGCAGCGATCGCCGGCGTGATCGTGGACTCCGGAAACTTTGACTTCGGCAAGGACCCGGAGCGCTTCCCTGGATTCAATACTCCCGACCCCAGCTACAACGGACTCGTTTACGCCCGCGACCTCGGCAAGGACGGCGCGCTCGGAGCCAACCTCTCCTACATTCTCAAGGCGCGCGTGCAATTGCTGCGCGATCTGGGTTCGGCGGTTTCCCCGTTCAACGCCTTCCTCATCGCCCAGGGGCTGGAAACCCTGAGCCTGCGGGTCGAGCGCCACGTCTCGAACGCCACCAAAGTAGCTGAGTGGTTGGAAGCCCACGACGACGTCGAGTCAGTCGCCTTCGCGGGTCTGCCGTCCAGCCCTTGGTACGACCGTGGCCGCAAGTACGGGCCCAGGGGTACCGGTGCAGTGGTGGCATTCAACATCAAGGGTGGCGTCGAGGCCGGCAAGCGATTCGTCGATGGCCTGGAGTTGCACTCCCATGTTGCCAACATTGGTGACGTCCGCTCGCTGGTTATCCACCCGGCGTCGACTACCCACAGCCAGCTCACGGCCGAACAGCAGTTGGTTGCGGGCGTGAATCCAGGCCTTGTCCGCCTGTCCGTGGGAATAGAGCACGTGGACGACATTATTGCTGATCTTGAGGCCGGTTTCCGGGCTGCCAAAGGCGCTTAGGGGGCGTCCGATTACGGCAGCTGAACCTCGCGTTTGAGCCGTTAAGACAGCCGGTGCGCGGCCTGGCCGCCCGTCGACGAAAATTCGCCGGGCGGCCCTCCGCAGTGCGTGTTCCTGAACGAAGCGGCCCCAAACCGTCACACAGCTGTCACATTCTTCGCCAAAACAGCGGTATTTTTCCTAGACTCTACGTATTAGGTCATGAGTGCCAGTGACAGCCCCGGCTTGCTGGCCGGCAACCCTCCTCCGCGGTGGGGTGCCCCGGGTGAAGACCTGGCCTGTCGCACGCAAGGCGGCAGGCAAGCGCGAGGTTAGGTGTCAAAGGAATGACCATTACTGCTACAGCACCCCCCAAACCAGGCAAAGAAGACGGGACGGTCAAGTACGCCGGTGTAGGTTCGCTGGAACTTGAAGCCGGCGGTTTTCTCCCGGACGTTGTGCTTGCCTACGAAACCTGGGGTCAGTTGAACGAGGATGCGTCCAACGCCGTCCTGGTTCAGCACGCATTGACGGGAAGCACACACGTGGCCCGCGGTGCCACCGATGAGGAAGGCTGGTGGGAGCAACTCGTTGGCCCCGGTGCGACGATCGACACCAACCGGTTCTTCGTCATCTCCATCAACATTGTGGGCGGCTGTTACGGCAGTACGGGCCCGTCGTCCGAGGCGCCGGACGGGCGGCCTTGGGGATCCCGGTTCCCGCTGATAACTTTGCGCGACAGCACGGTGGCTGAAGCCCGTCTCGCGGATGCGTTGGGGATCAAGGCATGGCACGCCGTCCTTGGTGGTTCCATGGGTGGGGCGCGGGCACTTGAATGGGCGGTGACCTTCCCTGAGCGTGTACAGCGGTGCGCGGTTATTTCTGTCGGCGCCTACAGCACGGCCGAGCAAATCGCTTTCGCCCAGTCGCAGACGCTCGCCATCCGCCAGGACCCGAACTTCAACAACGGCGATTACTACGGCGGACCAACACCGGAGGCGGGCCTTGCCCTGGCCCGACGCATAGCGCACATCACGTACCGGTCAGCGCTGGAGCTTGATTTCCGTTTCGGCCGGGAAGCCCAGCACCAAGAGACGCCCCTGGCCGCTCCGGTCCTCGGGGAGCGTGGCCGCTACCAGGTGGAAAGCTACCTCGACCACCAAGGCACCAAGCTGGTGCGCCGGTTCGATGCGAACAGTTACATCGCCATCACCGAGGCACTCATGTCCCACGACATCAGCCGGGGCCGGGGCACGTTGCAGGAAGCCCTGGCCAGCGCCACTGCTGAATTCTTTGTGGCAGCCGTCGACTCCGACCGCCTTTATTTTCCGGCCCAGTCATTGGAACTGGCAAAAAATCTGCCAGGCAATGTGCCCGTCCACGTGATCGAAGCCCCCATCGGACACGATGGCTTCCTCACCGAAATCGGGCAGCTGTCAGCCCAACTACGCGAGGCTTTCTTCGCCTAAGCCGGCTCATCCGTTCATGATGTCGCCGCGCTGCTTCATGTAGTCCTCCATCGCGATCTCGCCGTTGCTGAACTTGAGGTCCAGTTCGGCGAGCTTTCGCGCGCGGAATCCTTGCTGCTCAGAGCCGCTGTGGCTCGGAAACGTAGGTGAAGAAGCGTTCGACGCCGGTCCTGGCGGCGGTGGGGCATCGGCAGGGCGGATGGTGGTGGGTTCCCCGGGATAGCCCGGGTAGTTCTGGGTGGGATATGGCGGTGCCGGATAATTCTGCTGCGGGTAACCCGGTCCGGGAAGATTCTGCGGAGGATAGCCGGGGCCCGGATAGTTTGGGCCCGGGAAATTACGGTCCTGAAGCCGGCGGGCCCGGGACCGGTTGTAAAGGCGGATCCCCATGGGAATCAGCCACGAGCAGACGATGATCCAGAAGATCAGATTGTTCACGGTGCAAGCCTCCTAGGTCTTAACCCAGCTTAGTCCCGCACTTTCACACGAGCTTTGTCTCCATGCCCAGGAACCTCCCGTAGCGTTCCACTTCTGCATCCAGGGCTTGTTGTTCGGCTGTTGTGACCGGCCTGTTCATCCTGATGTCGAGTTCGCAGATCCCGCCGGAGAAGCCGTGGCGCCACCATCCGGCCAACCTGCCATCCAGCAACACCACGTGAATGGGAGCATCACCCTCCGGCAAATAGGGCGCCCTTCCACCGAGGTAATGCCTCGATTGGGAATAGCCCATCACGTACTCGTCGTAGCACTGGATGAGATCGGCGCGGGGGAGGAGCGGCCCATCATCAGTTGGCGGGGGAGTCACTGCAAGTGCTTCCACGTCTTCGGCTGGCAAGTAGAAATCCAGGCCGTCAATTGCCACAGTCGCCAAGGCGCCAGGCATGGACTCTTCAGCTATCTGTAAGCCAAGCCGTACATCTTTCATGGTCAGTCCCGACCACGCGGCACAGTCCTTGATGGTGGCAGGACCCCGGCTGGTGAAGTACCGCAGGGCCAGCTGGCCCAAAGCCCATTCCCGGTCGTCGCCCGTCAACGATGCACTGCCATTATCGGGCACACGTTCGTCGAACAAGGCGTACGTCTGTTTCAGTGCACCCCCTGCAGAACGGACCGGGGCGCCGCTCACCAGGATTTTGCTGATCTCCGCGTGCATGAGGTGGTAAACGAAGCCAAGCCCTTTGCCAGGAAAGCCTGCCTGTTCCAGTACCCCGGCTAATTCTTCGCGCGTTTTGTGGGCTCCACCGGCCACCGCCTCGGCAAGGATGTGCCCGCTGCGGGCGGCGGCGTGCTCATCAACTCCCGTCTGCCTGTACATGCCCTTGTTGCCTTGATGAAGGCGCTCCGCAGACAACCCCATCAACCAGCCGAGATCGTCGCGGTGCACAAAATGCCACGTCGGCCGCAGGATATGCGTCCGGAGGATCCCGCCCTCAGCCACCGCCTGCTCAACCTCATCGGCGGTGACCCCGGGCGCACGCTGGGCAACGCTCCACCTGGCATAGGGAAATTCCTGCGACTGCACCGCAAGGAGGTTTCGCAGCACGTCATCAATGGTTTCGCCGTAGGGATTCCGCAACTGCTGCCGCCGGAGCCGAAGGCGCACAATATCGTCCGGCGCCAGCGAAATGTCAGCGTGCATCGCGGAGCTCTTTCCGCGCGTCAACACTGCAAGCGACCCTCACCCTAGCCACGCGGCAGCATGGTGCCGTTGGGACCAAAGACCGGTCCCGGCGTCGGGCGTTTGGGGGTAATACCGTCGCCGGAGGATCGATGCCGCAACCTGCGGATAACCCAGGGAACAAAGTACTCACGGGCCCACACCAGATCCGAGGAACGGGCCTCACGCCAGGTGCGGACCGGCAAGGGCTTCGGCACCAGGGGTTCGAGGGTGTGCTGGACGTTCAGGGCTTCCAGCACCATCATCGCGATGGTGTGGTGTCCCAGCGGTGAGAAGTGCAGGCGGTCTTCGTCCCACATCCGGGGATCGGCCAACTGCCTCAGGGACCACATATCCGCGATGATTGCGTCGTGCCGTGCCGCCACAGTCCTAAGGTTTTCGTTGTAAATGGCCACCTTGCCGCGGATGCGGCCCAACACCGAGGACGCAGTGTCCGGTCCGTTGAACAACACCACAGTGGCACCACCGGAGCCCAGTTCCTGGACTGCGGCATCCAGCTTCTCCGCCAACAGGTCCGGGTCGCCACCGGGCCGGATGAGGTCGTTGCCGCCAGCCGAAATCGAGACAAGGTCCGGCTGGAGTTCCAGGCAAGGAGCAATTTGTTCATCCACGATCTGCTGCAGCAGCCGCCCACGGATAGCAAGATTGGCGTAAGCGAAATCCTCATGACCGCGGCCCAGTTCTTCCGCTACACGGTCAGCCCATCCGCGGAAGCCGCCGGGGTTCTGCGGCTCGGGATCACCGATGCCTTCCGTAAACGAATCCCCCAGTGCCACGTAACGGCTCCAAGGGTGTGGTTGAACCGGTTCGCCCGGCTTCACCAATGAATTGACGTCACTCACGCTTTCCATCCTGCCTTGAACCTGCGAACCTACGCCACCGTAGGTTGTTACCCATCAGTAACTGCAAGAATAGACCCATGACTGAAGCCGTTGCATTCCCCACGCCCGTTGTCCTGTGGTCCCATGACGAAGCTGAACGGGAGGGCAAACCGCTTCTGGTGCTGCTGCATGGCTACGGCTCCAATGAGGACGATCTCTTCAGCCTCGCCGGCCTGCTTCCCGAGGGCTTTGTGGTGGCTTCCCTGCGCGCGCCGATGCCCATGGGCCCCGGCTTCACCTGGTTCCCGCTCACCGCGTCAATCGACTATTCCTTGGAAGCAGTAAAGCTTGCCGCGGAGTATGCCCTTGAATGGTTGGATACGGTCAAAGCCAATCATTCTTCAGTGACGCTCCTCGGCTTCTCCATGGGCATGGCCATGGCGACCACCATGCTCCGGTACCGTCCCACGGACTTCGCTGCCGTCGTCGGGCTTTCGGGTTTTGTGGTGGACGCCGGCGACGACCCCGCCTTCCGCGATGCCGAACTGGACGGCACCTTGCCGATGTTCTGGGGCCGCGACCAGCAGGACCCCGTCATCACTCCGGACAAGATCGAATACACCATGGGATGGGTGCGCAAGCACGTGGACCTCACCAAGGTGCTCTACACGGGCATGTGGCATGGCATTAATCAGCAGGAAATCGGCCATGTAGGAGAATTCCTGACGCACAAAGTCCTCGCGTCTTAAAGCAACGCGGGGTCACTTACGGCCCATAGATGGCCTCACCATGGGCCCTAAGTGACCCCGCGTTGCTTCAGGCGGTGGTGATCCGGACAGTCTGGCCGTTGACGGTAACGGTGTCTCCGGCGTGCAGCTGGCGGCCGCGGCGGTCTTCGATTTCGTCGTTGACCTTGACCAAGCCGTTCTTGATGAGCTCCGTTGCTTCAACGCCGTCCTCCACGAGGTTGGCGAGCTTCAGCAGCTGGCCGAGGCGGATCATGTCGTCGCGGATGGGGATCTCTTCGATTTCCGGGTTGCTCATAGAGCAATGATGCCTGAAGTAGTGTGGTGACGGTGCCGAATCCTTCCCACCGTCCCACCATTCCGCTTGCCCTCGGGCTCCCGCTTGCCTTGGTCACAGGCCTGGTCTTGCCGCTCCAAGGACGCATCAACGGGGCGCTCGCCATCAAGCTGGAGGACGGCATTACCGCTTCTGTGGTGAGCTTCACCACAGGCCTGTTGGTGATCGCGGCGATATCGGTCCTTACGCCCAAAGGCAGGTCGGGTCTGCAGAGCATCCTTCCGGCGGTCCGCAATCGCAGCTTCCCGCCCTTCTACGTCATGGCCGGGGCTGTTGGCGCCCTTTTCGTCATTGCGCAGTCCTTCACGGTCGGCCTGCTGGGCGTCGCGCTGTTCACCGTCGCCACCGTCACCGGACAGACCCTCAGCGGCCTGCTGGTGGATCGGATGGGCATCGCTCCCGGCGGCAAACGCTCCATCACCGCCGTGCGGGTCGTGGGAAGCGTGCTCACCGTGGCCGCGGTCGCCTGGGCCGTGTCCCCGCGCTTTGGGGGAACGGACGACGTCGGAGCTTTGGTGCTGCCGGTCATCCTGCCTCTGGTGGCGGGTTTCCTCATGAGCTTCCAACAGGCCATGAACGGGACCGCCACCGTCCATTACGGCACCCCCATCGCGGCCACGCTCGTCAATTTCCTGGCCGGTTCCGCCGTCCTCTGGGCGGCCTTGCTGGTCAAGCTTGCGGTAGCCGGGGCCGGGAATCCCCTTCCCTCCGAGTGGTGGTATTACGTCGCCGGACCGTTGGGATGCATCGCCATCGGCCTGGCAGCCCTCCTGGTGCGGAGCCTTGGTGTGCTGATTACCGGTCTTGGCATGATTGCCGGGCAGCTGGTGGGCTCCCTGGTGCTCGACGTCGTGATCCCCACTGCCGGGACGGTGGTCGCCTTGCCCACGGTGCTGGGCACGCTCTTGACCCTCGCGGCGATCGTCGTGGCCAGCCTTCCCTGGCCAAAGGGATCCTTCGCACGAAGGCCAGGTGCCAAAGGCCGGTAGGGTAAGTAGAACGCATTAGTTGACGCAGTAGAACCAAGTATCCAACAGCATCACATCCCAAGCACCCCGCCCGGACAACCTCGTCCGGAACCCGGGGCCAAACCACCGCGGACCGCACCCAGCGGCCCTGTAGAACAAATGGAGTACCCATGGCAGCAAAATCCGTTCTTGACCAGGTCATTTCCCTCTCCAAGCGGAGGGGCTTTGTCTTCCAGGCCGGTGAAATCTATGGTGGCTCGCGTTCGGCGTGGGATTACGGACCCCTTGGTGCGGAACTGAAGGAGAACATCAAGCGCCAGTGGTGGCAGAGCATGGTCCGCGGCCGCGAAGACGTCGTAGGCTTGGACTCCTCAGTCATCCTTCCCCGCCAGGTCTGGGAAGCATCCGGCCACGTAGAGGTGTTCTCTGACCCCCTGGTGGAATGCCTTTCCTGCCACAAGCGCTACCGTGCTGACCACCTCGAGGAAGAGTACGAGGAAAAGAAGGGCCGTCCCGCCGAGAACGGATTGAAGGACATTGCCTGCGCCAACTGCGGCACCCGCGGCCAGTGGACGGAGCCGCAGGAGTTCTCCGGCCTCCTGAAGACCTTCCTTGGCCCGGTGGCCAACGATGAAGGCATGCACTACCTGCGCCCGGAAACGGCACAGGGCATCTTCGTGAACTTCAACAACGTCCTGACCACCTCCCGGAAGAAGCCGCCGTTCGGCATTGGCCAGATCGGAAAGTCCTTCCGCAACGAGATCACGCCGGGCAACTTCATCTTCCGTACCCGCGAGTTCGAACAAATGGAAATGGAATTCTTCGTCGAGCCCGGCACGGATGAGGAATGGCACCAGTACTGGATGAAGGAGCGCATGTCCTGGTACACCAGCCTGGGCATCCGTGAAGAAAACCTCCGCTTCTTCGAGCACCCGCTTGAGAAGCTGAGCCACTACTCCAAGGGCACCACGGACATCGAGTACCGCTTCGGCTTCCAAGGCTCCGAGTGGGGCGAACTCGAGGGCATCGCCAACCGTACGGACTTCGACCTCTCCACGCATGCCAAGGCCTCCGGTACGGACCTGAGCTACTTCAACCAGGCCACCAACGAGCGCTACACCCCCTACGTGATCGAGCCCGCGGCGGGCCTGACACGTTCCTTCATGGCCTTCCTGATTGACGCCTACACCGAAGACGAGGCTCCCAACGCCAAGGGCGGCGTCGACGTCCGTACGGTCCTGAAGCTGGATCCGCGGCTTGCGCCGGTCAAGGCAGCCGTCCTGCCCCTGAGCCGCAACGAGGACCTGTCTCCGAAGGCAAAGGCGCTGGGCACCCAATTGCGCAAGAACTGGAACATCGACTTCGACGACGCCGGCGCCATCGGCCGCCGTTACCGTCGCCAGGATGAGATCGGAACTCCGTTCTGCATCACGGTGGACTTCGATACCCTCGAAGACCAGGCCGTGACCATCCGTGAGCGCGACACCATGAGCCAGGAACGCGTGTCCCTGGACAAGGTTGAGGCTTATCTGGCAGCACGTCTGATCGGCGCCTAACCGTGGCTTTGGAATACCGCGAGTGGAAGGAAGGCGACGACCTCGCCCTCCTGGAAATCTGGGGCGGGCCGGAGACCCTGCCTGCAGAACAGTTCCGTGCTGCTTTGGCGCCGTCGAGCAACCAGCCTTGGCGTCGCTGCATCGTTGCCGAGGATGTCGTTGACGGCGTTCGCATCCCCGTTGCCGCCGGCGTGGTCCACGAGGCTTCGCTGCACCCTGAACGTCTGTGGGCCTATATCGAGGTTGCCAAGGACCATCGCAGGAACGGCGTCGGAGCCACCCTGCTGACCATGCTGCGCCGCGAAGCCGGGAACTCGCCGTCGGGCGTTTCCAAGCTCCGCACCAAAGTTGAGCCGGGCACGCCCGGGGCCGCTTTCGCCGAGGCTGCAGGTCTTGGACCCATCCAGCGTTCACAGTTGGTTGTGGTGGAGCCTGAGCCGCTGAAGCTGCCGCGGTTCGGCGATGGTTCTGAAGAAGCTGCCTCTGAACGGGTGGAGGACCTGGCCACCGGATCCGTGGAACTCAGCGAAGTAGTGGGCAGCTACTACTCAGCCGTCCATCACTGGGACAGCCCGGGTGAGCTCAGCGTTGCTACTGTGCAGCGGCTCTTCCTTCACGATCTCACGGGGGCGCACGGGGCCATTGTGCTTCGTGCACCGAAGGCAAGTGCCTTTGGTGAGGGAGTGCCGGCCAGCCGAAAAGGCAAGATCCAGGCCTTCGCCATCAGCTACGCCCAGGGCAACTCCGAGGAGCCCTCGGATGTCTTCCTGGGTCACGATCCGAAGCTGTCCGCCGACGACGCAGAGTCTGCCGTCCGGGATCTTCTGGCCCTTATTGCGTACCAGCACCCCGTGCTGTTGGAAGTGGACGAATCCATGACGGCACTGCGCAGCGTCCTGGCGCCCTTGCTGGAGTCGGGCAAGGCCCACGTTCGTGGCGCTGACACGCTGATCGTGAGCGACTGACCACGTATCTGCAGGTCCGGATCCCGCTTTGCCCATCGCCGATGGGCAGGGCGGGATCCTCGCTTTAAGCCCAGCTCGCATTCATGGTGAAAGGGTCTTGACGCGGCCACGGCGCAGGAGTAGGAAGGCGACGTAAGCCACGCGCCGGCACACTCGGAGGGAAGCGGCGTTTGTGGAACAGCTCCGGTCTCTGCTCTGAAGCGGCGGTAACAACAATGAATGGAACGTCCTTGGACGGGCTGCGGGACCAGCTGCGTGGGCAGCTCATCACTCCCGAAGACCCTGAATACGATTCGGCACGTGCAGTCTTCAACGCCATGGTGGACAAGCGGCCCGCGGGCATCGTCCGGGTTGCCCAGGTGGCGGATGTGATCGCGGGGGTGAACTTTGCCCGGGAGAATTCCATGCCCCTGGCCATCCGGGGTGGCGGACACAGTGCGCCAGGCTTTGGAACGTGGGACGACGCCCTGGTCCTTGACTTCGTGAACCGGACGGGGGTCCGCGTGGATCCGGAGAGCTCGACTGCGAGGGCCGAAGGCGGAACGACATGGGCTGACTTCAACCACGCAACCCACGCCTTCGGACTGGCGACCACTGGCGGGATCGTCGGTTCCACGGGAGTGGCCGGACTGACCCTGGGCGGTGGCATAGGATATTTGGCCCGTAAGTACGGGCTCTCCTGCGACAACCTCATTTCGGCCGATGTGGTCACGGCGGATGGAAAGTTCCTGGTGGCCAGCGAAGACCAAAACGAGGACCTGTTCTGGGCTCTCCGGGGCGGTGGCGGCAACTTTGGCGTGGTGACCTCGTTCGAGTTCAAGCTCCACCCCGTTGATATGGTCCATGCCGGAGTCATTCTCTACAGCGCCGAGCATACGGACACCGTTGCGCGGTTCTACCGCGAATACATCGCGAATGCGCCGGAAGAATTTGGCGCCTTCCTGGGATTCCACCAAGGTCCGCCCGTTCCGTTCCTTCCCGAGGAGTGGCATGGCAAGCCTGTCTGTGTGGTGGTGGGGATGTGGACGGGGGATATGGGAGAAGGCGAAGCACGGTGGCAGCCCTTCCTGGATGCTGCACCGGTTGCCGGCTCGCTGGTAGCTCCCATGCCCTACCCAGCCCTGAACGTTGCCTTCGACGCGCTCAACCAGAAAGGAATGCAGGGCTACTGGAAGGCGAACTTCCTGCCCGAGCTCAGTGATGGCGCCATCCAAGCTCACGCTGAGCATGGCGCGACGGTCACCAGCGTCAATACGTCTGTCCACATTTACCCCATCGACGGCGCCGTCTCACGCGTTGGCGCCAACGCCACAGCTTTTGCGCACAGGGACATGAAGTTCGCGCCGGTCATTGCCGCGCAATGGATGGAACCGACCGACAACGAAGCCAACATTGCCTGGACGCGTGCGTATGCGGCGGCTCTTGCACCGCACTCGGCGCTGGGTGGGTATATCAACTTCATGGACACCGAGGACCAGAACAGGGTCACGGACAATTACGGCCCCAACTGGGATCGTCTGGTGCAGGTCAAGAGCAAGTACGATCCCGGCAACCTTTTCCACGTGAACCAGAACATCAAGCCCGCCTGAGGGAAGGCTTTGCGGGTGATCCGGCTAGGCTTGAAACCATGAGGTTTTGCAGCTGATGGGTCACGGACACTCCCACGGTCATTCTGAAAGTTCCGAGCCAACTCCGCAGGCGATTGCATCCCGGAAGCGCGCCAACTGGCTCCTGGCTGCGGTGCTGGTTCCACTTGGAGTGCTCACTGTCATCGCCATGATGGTCATGTGGCCCTCGGGCAGCCGGGACGGAATCTCCTTTGCGAGTCCCTACCAGGCTGCCCCTGGCGTGACGTTCGATACCGGAAAGATCCAGAGCGTGGTGCAGGAAAGCTGCACACAAACCGGACAATCCACGCAAGGACAAACAGATACTGGCCAGACTGACACGGGTCAAACCGGTGCAGGCCAGTCCGGCGGATCCGACTGCACCTTTGCCTACACCCAGCCGGACAAGGGCGGGGAAGCCGTCAAGGTAGTGATCAATCCCGACGTCGCCAAGTCCCACGGCGTGGATGTGGGGGACTCGATCCGCTATCTGAACCTCTCCGGTGTCCAGGGCGCATCGCAGGGCAACGGCTCGCCGTCGTACGTTTTTGTGGATTTCGTGCGCAGCCTGCCGATTGCCCTGCTGGCTGTGCTCTACGCGGTAGTAGTGATCGCTGTGGCGCGCTGGCGTGGCTTCCGGGCCCTCCTTGGACTGGTTGGCGCTTATGCCGTGCTGGTCAGCTTCATCCTGCCGGGACTGGTGGAAGGGAAGCCTCCACTCATGCTGGCTTTGGTGGGTTCCACGGTGATCATGATCGGGGTCCTGTACTTCGCCCACGGTTTCTCGGCGAGGACGTCCACGGCACTGCTCGGAACCATCTTCGGGTTAGGCATTACAGCGTTGTTGGCGGCGTGGGCCACGGATGCTGCCAACCTTGCAGGCGTCGGTGACCATGACGCTGCCACGCTGATAAACATGTCGGACAAGATTTCAATCTCCGGCATCATCCTGTGCGGCCTGATCATCTCAGGCCTCGGCGTCCTCAACGATGTCACCATCACGCAATCCTCTGCTGTGTGGGAACTTTACGAACTGGCCCCGAACACCAGTGCACGGAAGCTGTTCTCCTCGGCGATGCGGATTGGCCGGGACCACATCGCCTCCACCGTTTACACCATTGCCTTCGCGTACGCTGGTGCCGCCCTTCCGATCCTCATCATCGTGATGCTTTACGACCGCCCGCTTGCCGAGGCCTTGACCAGTGCGGAGTTGTCCGAAGAAGTCATCCGGACACTGGTGGGCTCCATCGGCCTGGTGCTCGCCATCCCGGTTACCACGCTGATAGCCGTCCTGGTGGTCAAGGCCACAGGCGTGAAGGGTGCAGTCCCGGCGCCCGCTCTGTCCGTGAATCCGGACGACGTGGACGATACCGGTACGCTCGCAGCCGCGGCCGCCGTCGTGGGTTCCGGCCGGGTAGAAACGCTCGACGGCGGTCGGTCTCCGCGCGCCGTCGGCAAGCCTGCCCGCCCGGGGAGCCGCCGTGCCCAGCGTGAGGCGGAGCGCCGCGGCGATGGGGAAAATCCCGCCTCGTAACGCCGGAGGAGCACGGTCCGTGGCGGCAGGAGGGGCCGATTTGCCCTGATTTGCAACAATGGATGGGTGACTGTAGTAGCAACGCCCCCTGCCCCAAAGCTTGAGCTTCCGCCTTTGCAGCTCGGTGGCATCACCGTGGACACTCCCGTGATCCTTGCCCCCATGGCGGGCATCACCAACTCAGCCTTCCGCAGGCTCTGCCGTGAATACGGTGGTGGCCTGTACGTGGCCGAGATGGTTACCTCGCGTGCGCTGGTGGAACGGACTCCGGAATCGTTGCGTATCATCTCGCACGACGAGGATGAGAAAGTGCGGTCCGTGCAGCTCTACGGTGTTGACCCCGTAACGGTCGGCGCGGCAGTCCGCATGCTCGTCGAGGAAGACCGGGCTGACCACATCGACCTCAACTTCGGCTGCCCGGTGCCAAAGGTCACCCGCCGCGGTGGCGGTTCCGCGCTGCCATGGAAAATCGATCTCTTCACGTCGATCGTGCAGACCGCAGTGAAGGAAGCCTCCAAGGGTGGCATCCCGCTCACCATCAAGATGCGCAAGGGCATTGACGAGGACCACCTGACGTACCTCGACGCCGGACGGATCGCCCGCGATGCGGGAGTGGCCGCCGTCGCCCTTCACGGCCGCACCGCAGCCCAGTTCTATTCCGGCCACGCTGACTGGTCCGCCATCGCCCGCCTTCGTGAGGCGCTGCCTGACATTCCGGTGCTGGGAAACGGTGACATCTGGTCAGCAGAGGATGCTGTCCGTATGGTCCGGGAAACCGGTGTGGACGGCGTTGTGGTAGGCCGTGGTTGCCAGGGCCGTCCGTGGCTGTTCGGTGATCTGCAGGCTGCGTTCGAAGGCAGCGAGCAGCGGCACCGTCCGGGCCTGCGGGAGGTCGCCGAAGGCGTCTACCGTCACGCGGAGCTCATGGTGGAGACCTTCGGCAACGATGAGTACAAGGCACTGCGGGAAATCCGAAAGCACATGGCCTGGTACTTCAAGGGGTACGTCGTTGGCGGGGAGCTTCGCGCCAAGCTGGCCACGGTTCCCACCCTCGAGGTCCTGCGCGGTCTCCTCGAAGAGTTGGATATGGATTTGCCGTATCCTGGCATCGATTCCGAGGGTCCGCGCGGCCGTGCCGGATCACCGAAGAAGCCCGCGCTGCCCAAGGATTGGCTCGTGAGCCGTCAGCTGAACGCGGAACAGAGTGCCGAAATCTCCGCAGCAGAGCTGGACGTGTCAGGCGGCTAGCTTCACACGTGTAAGACTGGCTCAAGAGGCACCACTACTACGGCGCTTGAAGGAGGCAGATACCCATGGGAACCGAAGCGACGCTTGGCCGCACCGGAACACCGCACGACTACGTGCTGGCAATTCCGGGCTACACGGAAGCGGATTCTGCGCGGTGGGTGGAAGAACCGCGGAAGACTACGTACCGCTCCGATTTTGAACGCGACCGGGCACGGGTCCTGCATTCCTCGGCCCTGCGACGGCTGGGCGCAAAAACGCAGGTTGTTGCTCCGGATACGGACGATTTCGTCCGCACCCGTCTGACCCACAGCCTTGAGGTTGCGCAGGTCGGCCGCGAACTTGGCCGTTCACTGGGCTGCGATCCGGACGTCGTGGATACTGCGTGCCTTAGCCATGACCTCGGCCACCCACCGTTCGGCCATAACGGTGAGTCTGCCTTGAATGAGGTGGCGCACACCATTGGTGGCTTCGAAGGCAACGCGCAGACGCTGAGGTTGTTGACGCGACTGGAACCGAAAGTCCTTGCCGAGGACGGCAGGCCCGCCGGGCTCAACCTGACCCGCGCCAGCCTGGATGCTGCGTCCAAGTACCCGTGGTCCGCCGTCGACGCCCCCGTCATCCATGGCCACCGCACCAGCAAATTTGGCGCGTATGAGGACGATCTTCCCGTGTTCGAATGGCTGCGTGAGGGCGCTCCGGGTAACCGCTCCTGCATAGAGGCCCAGGTGATGGACCTCGCGGACGATATTTCCTATTCGGTCCATGACGTCGAAGACGCAATTGTCGCAGGCCACTTCCAACTGAAGTGGATGGAGAATCCGGACCACCGTGCCCGCGTAGTGGGCTACACCAAGCAGTGGTACCTCCCACACAACGATCCTGCGGACATTGATGCTGCCCTTGCCAGGCTTGAGGCCACCAAAGTGTGGGTCCGCGAGGCTGACGGCAGCCGGAAATCCATGGCTGCGCTGAAGGACATGACCAGCCAACTCATCGGCCGGTTCTGCCAAAGCGCCATGGAAACCACAAGGGACCATTTTGGCCCGGCAAACCTGACCCGCTATGGCGCCGAGCTGATGGTCCCGGAGGACACCGTGACCGAAATCGCAGTCCTGAAGGGCCTGGCCACCACGTTCGTCATTTCCACGGACCACCGCCAGCCCGTCTACGAACGCCAACGCGAAGTCCTGCACGCCTTGGTTGGCGTCTTGAACGCCACAGGCGACCGCCACCTTGAGCCGATGTTCGCTGCTGACTGGCGTGACGCGGCCGACGACGGCGCGCGGCTGCGTGTAGTGATTGACCAAGTGGCGTCTCTGACGGATGGTTCAGCGCTGGCCATGTACGAGCGCCTGGTGGGGAGCCTGCCGTCACTTTGGTAGCACCACCAAGCGGCTAGGATGGTCACGTGGCTGGCTTGATCAAACGTGAAGATATCGACGAAGTACGCCAGCGCACGGATATCAAGGAAGTCGTTGACGGTTACGTCACTTTGAAGAGTGCTGGCTTGGGCAGCTTCAAGGGACTGTGCCCTTTCCACGACGAACGCTCACCATCCTTCACTGTGCGCCCCCAAGTGGGTAGATATCACTGCTTCGGCTGCGGCGAAGACGGGGATGCCATCTCCTTCGTCCAGAAAATGGACCACAGCTCCTTCCACGAGGCAGTGGAAAAGCTGGCCGCTAGAATCGGCTACGAACTGCGTTACGAGGACGGCGGCACCGGCCCGAGCCGCGAGGAAGTGGGCAAGCGCCAGCGTCTCCTGGATGCCCATAAGATCGCCGACGAGTTCTTCCGCGCCCAGCTGCTGACGCCCGGAGCCGCCGAGGGTCGCAACTTCCTCGATGGCAGGGGCTTTGACCGCGCGGCCGCCGAGCACTTCGGCGTGGGCTATGCGCCGCAGGGCTGGGATTCGCTCCTTAAGCACCTGCGCGGCCGTGGGTTTACCGATGCTGAGCTCAAACTGACTGGCATGTTTTCCGAAGGAAACCGGGGCATCTACGATCGCTTCCGTGGCAGGCTCATCTGGCCCATCCGGGACATCGCCGGCGACACTATCGGCTTCGGCGCCCGGAAGCTCTATGAGGACGATCAGGGTCCAAAGTACCTGAACACTCCTGAAACCACTCTCTACAAAAAGTCCCAGGTCCTCTACGGGATCGATATCGCCAAGCGCGACATCGCCAAGGACCGGCAACTCGTAGTGGTTGAGGGGTACACCGACGTCATGGCCTGCCACCTTGCAGGAGTCACGACGGCGGTGGCAACCTGCGGCACGGCGTTCGGCACCGAACACATCAAGATTGCCCGGCGCCTGCTTTCGGACGACGGCACCGGGGGAGAGGTGGTCTTTACCTTCGACGGAGACGCCGCTGGCCAGAAGGCCGCCCTCCGCGCCTTCGAGGAAGACCAACGATTCGTCGCGCAAACGTACGTCGCAGTGGAGCCCACCGGCGCTGATCCGTGTGATCTTCGTCAACTCAAGGGCGACGCCGCAGTGCGCGAACTCATCGAGAGCAGGAAGCCGCTCTTCGAGTTCGCGATCCGTGCCTCGCTCCGCAGGCACAACCTGGACACAGTGGAAGGCCGCGTCGCGGCGCTGCGGGAAGCCGCGCCCGTTGTGGCACAAATCCGCGACTCCGCCATCCGCCCCGCCTACATACGCGAACTCGCTGGCTGGTTGGGCATGCCGATTGAGGAAGTCAGCCGTTACGTTGGGGCGGCAGCCAAGCGCGCGGCATCCGGCGCTGCTCCGTCCGGCACTAATCCGCCCGGTACTGCAGAGCAATCCTCGACGGCGGCAGCCCCGCCGTCGAGCGGTCAGGTCTTCAACCGTCCTGATCCTCGGGACCCCGTGGCAGGGATGGAACGCCAAGCGCTGGAAGTGGTCCTCCAGGAGCCCTCAGTCCTGGGCGACGGCGCATGGGAGCGCTTTGAGGCGTCCCATTTCGCTACTCCGGCGTACGCGGCGGTGCACGCAGCCGTGCGTGCCACAGGACTGGCCCACGCAGCTGATCCCGTGGCATGGGTGGAGCACGTCCGGCAGGAAGTTCCGGAGCCTCTTCGGCCCTTGGTTTCCGAGTTGGCGGTAACTCCTTTGCCGGCCAGTACGCCGGAGGCCATGCAACGGTATTGCCGGGACATTTTGGCGAGGCTTTTCGAACTGCAGATCACCCGCATTAAAGCGGACAAGATGGGCCAGCTGCAGCGTCTTGACGCAAGCGCATTTCCCGAGGAATTCCAGCGTCTGAACCGCGAACTGATGGTGTTGGAAATGCAGCGCCGAGCCCTGCGTTCAGACTCCTGACCGTCCGCGCGGAAGGTCGCCGGAAGGGGCCTTGGTGCTCGATTTCGTTTTCCGGCGGGGCCCTGTTAAGCTAGTAACCGCTTCATTCCTCCGTAGCTCAATTGGCAGAGCATTCGACTGTTAATCGAAGGGTTACTGGTTCAAGTCCAGTCGGAGGAGCGCACAATACCCCCGTTCCGGTGTTTCGGAACGGGGGTATTTTTATACCCCCTAGGGGTATGTCCGCCCGATTAGCATTCGCATAAAACCTTTGCTAAAGTCATAACCGCTTCATTCCTCCGTAGCTCAATTGGCAGAGCATTCGACTGTTAATCGAAGGGTTACTGGTTCAAGTCCAGTCGGAGGAGCGCAANGCTAAAGTCATAACCGCTTCATTCCTCCGTAGCTCAATTGGCAGAGCATTCGACTGTTAATCGAAGGGTTACTGGTTCAAGTCCAGTCGGAGGAGCGCAAGGACCCCACACCGGTTTCGTACTGGTGCGGGGTCCACTTTTTTACACGAAATCCATCTCCACCTGGAGGAACCGTGCGGCTTCGGCCACGGCTGCCAGGAAGGCTTCCTGTTCGGTGGGGGGTGTCCGCGGTTCGCGTGGATGCCATTCATGGGGGGCGGAGTAAACGCGCGTGAAACCTCCGGCCGGAGGCGCATAGAAGATTCCAAACCGCTGGACCGGCCACTCGGGTGAGGTTTCCGGGGCAACCAGCAACGCGGCGTCCGCTTCGGGGTTGTACCATTGGGCGATGGGCCGGCGGCGATCATCCGTGAAAAGGCCTGCCGCATAGAGTGCCGCAGACTGGGGACTGGTCACAGAGCACAAGCGGTCCCACCACAGCGGCAGGATGCGTTCATCCCGTCGCTGCCAAGGTGCCGGAAGCGGCTGCAGCTCTTGCCAATGTGGCACATCTCAACTTTATCGCCGGGGACGGGCCGGCAACAGGGCCTGCCTAGCCGGACAAACCAAGCCTCGGATACAGCACCTCGAAGCCCTTGGTCAGTCCGGCGTTCAAGGCGATGCCTACATGCCCGCCGTTTGGCACCTCGTAGTAGGTCACGGTCATTCCGGAAGCTTTTGCAGCTGCGGAGACAGCCTTCGCAGCTGCAACATAGGTCACATCATCCGAGCCCACGGTGAAAACGGCAGTGGTGTCTGGAAATTGCTTACCTTTCATGATGTTGATGGGCTTCTGTGCGTCATAGGCCGCCTGGTTGCCGCTAAAGATCTCCGCCAGGTTGCCTGCAGGGTCCTCCGCCCCGGGAAACTCCTCGCCGGAGATATCCACCACGTTGCCCCACATCTTCGGGTATTTGAGCGCAAAGGAGATGGCGCACTGCCCGCCGTTGGAGTACCCGGCGATCGTCCAATGGTCGCGGTCCGGGAGGATGTTCAGGTTCGCCTTGGCCCAGTTCACCACGTCAACGTTGATGTACGTCTCCACGTTTCCGTACTTGGCTGTGTCCAGGCACAGAGTGTCGTCTTGATCCGGTCCGATCTGGTCGGCCACGATCGCGATGGGCGCCAAGCCGTTGTTCTTCGCAGCAAATTCGTCCAACGCGGCCGAAACGTACTGGGGGTCAGGGAGGCCGGGCTGGCCCATCATGAGGACGAACAAGGGCAAACGGGGTGGGTTCTCCGTCAAGGCAGCCGGCGGCAGGTAGATCCCGGCAGGGCGGGCGTTGAAACCCGAGGCGGTGGCTGGAATGACCTGCGTTCCTACCTCGCCCTTTGTTGGCATGTTGGCTGGCGGTTTCCAGTTCTGCCAGAGAGGCCCGGAAGGGATGGGAGCGTCCGGGTCCGGCTTGCTCAGTTGGATGGCTTCCTCAGTGGAGATCCCCAGCGCTGAGCCCAGGGTCCTGTTGAGCCCGAACTCCATGTTGACGCCCAACGCAGTGACTAGGAGGAACACAGGAATCGATATCGCCGCCACCACTTTCCGCCACCGGGGACTGTGGCGAAAACTAACCACGGCCAGTCCAAGGGCAGCGAAGCCGGTGATCACCCAGAACCACACGCGAGGTGTCAGGCCCACGTGGAAGACGTCCAGGACATCCTCCACAATCCAGACCGTGAACCAACCGAGCGCTGCTGTGACAACAATGCCAACCACCGCGGTGATGACCCAGCGCGAAGACGGCCTGAGGAACAGCAACAGGAAAAGCCCGACGCCGATGACCACGGCTATCGTCATGACCACCGGGCCGCTGATTTCGATTTCCAGGAGCCCTTTCATGACTGGTGTGTCTGTCCCGCGGTCATGCGGCGGGTTCCCGGGCAACCATTTGCCGTAGCAAACCTGCGCTCTGTGCCCGGGACAACCCCGGCAAGTACGCCGAGCCAACAGCAAGGCCTATCGATGGCAGGGCCAGTGGGTCCCGGTAATACATGTACAGAGTGCGGTGCTCGGGCTGGAACCGAGATTTGAAGGCTGCCAGGGACTTGAAGCCGTACATGGGTTCCAGTGCATTGCCCAGCATTGCCAGAACCCGATCCAAGGCACTGTGGTCACCGTCGTCCGTCGCGGCCCCTGTGTTGGCCAGCGGGGAGCCTGACAACGAGATGTGGGGAACGTCGTCCTTGAAGTGCGTCACGGCAGAGGCGATCAGGAATTCCATGACCCCTTTGAAACCAGTGGTGCGGCGGCGCATGAAGTCCAAGGTCCACCCCGACACCACGCCGTCGGTAAAGACCGGCAGCCAGCTTGTGACCCCATGGACCAGGCCATCGTCGTCCACCGCCACGCAACACATGACTTCGGGATCCTTCAGTTCATCGAGTCCGCCCAAGGTGAAGCCCATCTCGGGCAGGGCCTTGTCCGCCACCCACTCTTCCGAGATTTCGGAAAGTTGTGCACGGATCCCCGGTGGCATCTCCGCGTAGTGGTACCAGTGGTCTTTGATGGACAGCTTCTCAGCCCTGTTCAGAGCGGTCCGGACGTTCTGCCATTCCTTGCCTTTGAATGTCATGGCTTGGATGTTCAGCAGGGTTTCTTCCGCCACCTCCAGTTTGCGGAAGCCGCGGGGGAGGAGAGCCTCGTCAAGCTCCGACGTGGCCGAGTAGAAGCACGGTGTGAGGCCCAGTGCCGCGCAATGGGCCAGGAAGCCTGTCGCAGCCTCGGTGTGGTGCTGGTGGGCCCCGAATGGACCCGCCACCGTCAGGGCCACTCCGTTGTGCACCTGGTAGGCGAGGCCAGCCCTCCTGTCGGGCGTGAACCAGTATTGGTTGTTGTCCCACAGTGCCATCCAGGACAAGGTCCCCCCGCCGTCGTGGAGCAATTCTCGGGTGTGTCCCAGGTCCGCGGCAGGGTCTTTTGCCAGCGTCCGGAACCGCTGGAAGTTGTTCAGGACCATCAAAAGGATGCAGAGCCAGATGACGTCCCCGCCCAGTCCGTAAAGAACAGTGCTCAGCAATCCCTGCGGCAGTTCAACGACGAACGGAACGGGGAAGGGCACCAGGATATGGGTCAGTTGGCCTGCGAGGTCCCACAGGGATGAGCGGTTCGGGTTGCCCTCTACAAACCAGAAGACCACGTAGAGCGCCGCCGCCACAGCAGCCATGATGAGGGTTGTCCGGCCCAGGACGCGATATCCGGCGTCGCTGGATTCCACCCGGAATTTGTGGCGGTTGATCAGCAGCAGGGCCGCGATGATCAGCGGCGCCAGGATGGCGGGAACGGCGTAGAGCAGGAGGTAACCGACGTCGTCATTGCCGAGTGTCACTTCCGGATCCGTCACGTACTGCAGGATTGCCACACTCGTCACGAACGCCAGGTAGAGCTGGATGACCAGGGTCAGCCTGTAAGCGAGGCGGCGACCCCGGCGCAGTCCCTCAGCACAGACAAGCAGCAACAGCACCGGGATAACTGTGAGGATGGTGGCGCCGAAACTCTGCACGCCCACAACGCTCTGCAACGTGACGCAGCTCTTGTCGTTGTCGCAGGCTTCCTTCACTTCGTCCACGCTGGGGCTTGCCTGCAGCATCACCTCGGAAACCACGGAAAGCGGCCCGACCTCCAACGTGCCCGTCAACTGCGTGAGCAATGGCCCCAGGGCGAACACACCAACAACGGTGCCCACAAGGAACCGGGTCTCACGAAGGCTCGAGGAATGAAGAGAGCCCGCACGCCGCCGCAGCACCAGGGTTTGAACGGCCCAACCGGCCAGAATGCCGATGACAGCGCCGGCAAGGGCCTGGAGTGTTTGTGCGACGCCTACAAACAACGCGAACATCAGCGTGGCGGCCAGCAACCATGTCCGGAGGCGACGACGCCAGAGTGCCTCCAGTGCCGCCGTCGAACATCCCAACGCAGCGGCGGCACCACCGTAGGCGCCCACAACGTACTCGCCACCAAGAAAACTCAGCCATTGGTCACTGTTGTCCGTTCCAAAAGCAACCAGCCCCATCAGCACCAAGGCGCTCAGGGCAGAACCAAAGATAAATGCTGCCAGCGCCAGCCATGGACCCATGGTGCGCTCGGCGATACCCACGCCCACCAGGATCAAAACGCTGCATGCCAGATAGTCCAGTAAGGATGAGGCAAAGAAAGATGATGTGAAGATGGACCAACCCGGCCCCGGATCCAGCGCCAAACCTAGCCCGACCTGCTCCAGGAGTGCCTCGTTGGGGCCGGCGATAAGGCTCCCCGTAACTGCGCCGACAACCCAAAGGAACAGCACGAGTCCCAACGTCAGGGGAAGCCGCCGTATGGCCGCCAGGCCGTAAACAGTGCCCCTATATCCCACAGCCGCACTCATGTGATGTCCCCTTCACCGGCGAAGCGGGGGAAACCCCCGGCTGGCCACCATTCTGCCCTGCCAGGCGGCCTAAGGGGAGGGCTTACACGGGGACTTTAGTCCCTATTCCAGGGGCCAGGGTTCACCCGGTACAGCAGGGCCGCTCCAATGACGGCGCCAAGTATCGCCCCGAACAGTGCACTCCCGGCCAGGCGGCCCAACAGCGCCCCGACGACGGCGCCAAGCACGGCCCCGAGGAAAAGGCCCCTACCGTTGCGGTGCGGTTTCTTGGTCATGGTCACAGCCTATGGTCCAGTTCTGGGGAAAGCCGTACTAGTGGATTGACGGGACAGTGCTAGTGGATTGACGGTACAGTCCGGGGCCGGACCACCAGCCACAGTGCGGCGATCGCTCCGGTGATGCAGACAGCCTGGACCGCGCCCATGGGTACCGCAGAATCGACACCCAGCCAGCCCACAACAGGGGGGACGATGCCCGCCATCATGAATTGTGCTGCGCCCAGGAGCGATGCCGCCGTCCCCGCCTGGGCTCCATGGTTCGCCAAGGAGAGGACTTGGACGCAGGGGAACAGGAAGCCCGTAGCGCAAATGTAGAACCACAGCGGAATCAGGATGCCCCAGAGACCCACGTGCAGGAGATCGAGCACGATAATCAGGGCCGCCATGAGCAGCATGAACACTGTGGCTCCGGCCACGATCCACTGGGGAGCCACGCGCCGGATCAACCTTGAGCTGATCTGGACGCCCGCCACGATGCCCAGCGAATTGACGCCGAAGAGGAGGCCGTATTCCTGGGGAGAGAAATCATAGATGTTCTGGAAAAGGAAGGTGGAGGCGGAGAGGTAGGCGAACAAACCACCGAAGTTGAGGCTGCCTACCATCAACATGCCCACGAATATCCGGTCCGTCAGTACGGTCTTGTACCGCTGCCGCACCGTGACCGTGGATTTCCCGCGCCGTTCCGCCGGCAGGGTTTCGCGAATAAAGAAGATCGCGGCCAGTATCACCAACGTGCCGTAGCAGGCCAAGAAGTAGAAGATGCCGGGCCACGGGAACACCAGCAGCAGCTGCGAACCGATGATTGGGGCCAGGATCGGGGCCAGCCCGTTGACCAAGGACATCCGGGAGAACATACGGACCATCGAATAGCCGTGGAACAGGTCCCGGACCATGGCCATCGCAACGACGCCCCCACCTGCGGCGCCGATACCCATGAGCACACGGAAGAGGGACAGGAATCCAATGTCCGGAGCCAACGCAGCGCCCAACGATGATCCAATATGCAGGGCGGTGGCGAGGATCAAGGGCAGGCGACGGCCAAACTTGTCGCTGAAGGGACCAACCACCAACTGTCCAAGGCCAAACCCAACGGTGGTGCCGGTCAGCGTCAGCTGGATCGCCGTGGCTGATACGCCAAAACTCTCCTCCAATGCAGGGAACGCAGGAAGATAGAGATCCACCGTGAAGGGCCCCAGGGCAGTCAGGGCACCGAGAAGGACAATGTAGACAAGCTTTTCGCGTCGGCTCAGGGAATCGCCCGGAGCAATTGGATTGGTCACGATCATCTATCCTATGGCCGTCACATCATATTTATGCAGCTACGTCAGGCGCGCCGCGGTGTCATCGGCGAAAGTTGAGCCGGAACCTGAATGATAGTTTTGAGGACAGGTGCCCGCGGCGATCTTTTTCCGGCCGCGTTCGCCCGACACGATGCCCAGAGGAAGCAGTTAGGCGGAACCCAATGAGTGGACGTCACACCGGCCGGACCAGCACGCGACCAGCCATCCGTACTTTGCCGAAGACCCTCAAGCTCGTTGCCCGTTTGGCTCCCAGGCAACTCAACGATGAGATCGCCCTTGCCAAGGTGGAACTCAAGCGCAAGGCCACCCAGGTTGGGGTGGCCGGTGCCTTCTTTGGCGTAGCCCTTGTTTTCATGGCGCTCCTGGTCATCGCGCTGGTGGTGGCCGCGATTCTTGGTTTGGCTACCATCATGCCGGGCTGGCTTGCAGCGTTGATCGTTGCGGCGGTCTTTCTTGTGATCGTCGCGCTCGGAGCCTTGATCGGGGTCGCCAAGTTCAAGAAGGCCATGCCTTTGATCCCTGAAGACACCATCCGCGGGCTCAAGCACGATCTGGGAATTGCGAAGGAAGGCTCGGCCTTCGATGAATCGATCCTCGATCCCAATTCGCCCGCTGCCAAGGCGGAGAAAGCCGCCAAGGAAGCTGCCGCCGAGAAGGCGAAGGCAGAAAAGGCTGCAAAGGAAGCTGCCAAGGAAGCGGACGCCGCCAAGGCGCCCACAGAGGCAGAACTCCGCCTGCGCCTGAACAAACGGCGCGAACACCTCACCGGCGTGCGCGATGAACTTGGCGAGCAGTTGGACGTCAAAAAGCAGGGCCAGGCTTTGCTGGGAACAGCCACCATGAAACTCCAGGAGGGAAAGGACTTTGCTTCCGCGAAGTTCGCTGACCTTGGCGAGGCCGTTCCCGAGGACCTCACCGGTCGCCTTGCTTCCCGATGGAAGGACCTCGTTGCTTTCGCCGCCGCGGCTGTGGTGTTCGTGGTTGCCCTGCGGAAGCTGCTGAAGAAGTAGCAGCCTGCCGCGGTACCGCACACACTGGAGAAGAGGAAAGGGGGACACCATGAGGTTCATCGGTGCTGGTTCGCATCCGGACCGTCCCCAGGTGGACCACGACCTCGTCTTTACTGTTCCCAATGTGCTCACGGTTCTGCGCTTCATGGGCGTCCCGCTCTTTGTGTGGTTGGTCCTGTGGCAGAAGGAATATGGCTTCGCCGTCCTCGTCCTGGTCATTATGGGCAGCACGGACTGGGTGGACGGTTATATCGCCCGCCGCTACAACCAAACGTCCAAGTTGGGCAGGATCCTGGACCCCATGGCGGACCGGGCCGCGCTCATAGCCGTTGCGATCACGTTGGCGATCGCCGGCGTCGTGCAGTGGTGGTATCTGGCCGCGCTTGTTGTGCCTGACGCCATTCTTGCGATTGCCTCGCTGATCTACTTCCGCAGCCATCCGGACCTTCCTGTCAGCATCATCGGCAAGATCCGCACAGGGCTCCTGCTAGTGGGCACGCCATTGCTGGTACTTTCCAAATTGCCGGTTTCATACACCGACGCTTACTTCGCCGCAGCTTGGGTCTTCCTCGGCCTCGGCCTGCTGGGCCACTGGATTGCGGCCTACAACTACTACTGGGCCATCCTGCGTAAAGGCAAAGAACTGCGGGCCAACGACGGCGGACACGGCTGATGGTGTGGCTGGCGGTTTTCCTTGCCGTACTTGGCGCTTTTTTCCTTGCCATTGGTGCCCAACGCCAGGGAAGCGCGGTAAAGGCCGATACCGGCGGACTGGCACTGAGCTCCAACGGGTTCCTGCGGCTTCTGCGCAATCCACGATGGATGCTTGGGCTTTTGCTGTTGTGCCTTGGCATGGTGATGAACGCGATCGCCCTCGTATCGGCACCCCTGACCGTGGTGCAGCCCATTGGTGCGATCGCACTGGTCATTACCACCGTGGTCAACGCCAAGGACCAAGGCCTGAGCATCAACCGCGCCACCGTGGTTGCCATTACCGCCTGCGTCACCGGATCCGCTTTGTTCGTACTCCTGGCAGTTAACGTCACGCAGGAAAACCATCACGTTAATGCTGAAGACGAACTGACAATCGTGCTGCTCCTGGCCCTGGCTGTGGGGCTTTTCGGCACCCTTGCGGTGGTGTTCAAACACCGCATGAGCGCCTTCATATACATCTTGGGAGCGGGTGTACTGTTTGGCTTCGTTGCCGTCCTAACCCGGATCATCGGCAAGCACCTGCTGGATCCCAACGGCCTGTTCCTGCTCAATGTGCAGTGGTACACGCTCATTGCCATCGCGGCCGCCGGGGGCCTTGGTTCCTGGTTCGTCCAGAGCGCGTATTCAGGCGGCCCTCCGGATCTGGTTATTGCCGGACTGACCGTGGTGGACCCCATGGTGGGCATCGCCATTGGCATCGTTATCCTTGGTGAGCTTCGTCCCGATGTCCAGCCTGTGATGGCAATCAGCATGGCCGCTGCAGCTTCCCTTGCTATCGTGGGGGTTATTGCCTTGAGCCGGCACCATCCGGAAGTCACCAAGCGTAAGAAGGACGCGAAGGCGGCTGTAAGCCGGAAGGCCTAGGCAAAGCTTTAACTTGCGCCACCGCTTCCCAGCGGTCCGGCAACCCGGCGACACCACAGCATTGACCCGTTCAAGGCTGTTCCGCACCGTGACCATCAGGAGTTCTCCACGTGACCATTCCCGACACCAACAAACCCCTTACCATCCTGATCGCGGCGGATACCTACCCGCCGCACGTAAACGGTGCTGCGCAGTTCGGCTACCGTCTGGCCAAGGGAATGACGGCGCGCGGACACAACGTGCACGTGTTGGCTTGCCGTCCGGACACGGGCAAGAGCTACACCGAGTTCCGTGACGAGGCAACCGTCCACCGCCTCCGCTCGCATGGGGTGTTCACGCACGAATACTTCCGCATCTGCTTCCCTTGGGAAATCAAGAAGGAAATCAGTCTCCTGTTCGACAAAGTCCAACCGGACGTAGTGCACATCCAAAGCCACTACATGATTGGCGAGCACGTACTCTACGAGGCCGTGAAGCGTGGCATCAGAATTATTGCCACCAACCACTTCATGCCTGAAAACCTGAACCCGTTCCTTCCGTTCCCGCAGTGGTTCAAGGACATCGTGGGGCGCATCTCCTGGAAGGACATGGGCAAGGTGATGGGCCAGGCCGACGTCGTCACGACACCCACACCGCTGGCGGCCAAGGCCATGCACCAGCACGCGTTCCTCCGTAAGGTCCTGCCCCTGTCCAATGGCATTGATTCCGCAGCCTATGAGCTGCAGCCGGGTGAGACGATCGAACCCCATGCCCATCCCACGGTTCTTTTCGCGGGACGGCTTGCGGAAGAGAAACACGTCAATGTCCTGATCGACGCCATCGCCAAGACCCCGCGCGAACTCAACGTCCACCTCGAGATCGTGGGCGGCGGGGAAGTCCGCCCTGCCTTGGAAGCACAGGTGGCAAAGCTTGGCTTGGGGGACCGGGTGAAATTCCTTGGACTGGCAAGCGATGAAGAACTGCGCGAGGCCTACATCAAGGCCGACATTTTCTGCATGCCAGGCACTGCAGAACTTCAATCGTTGGTGACGCTCGAAGCCATGTCTGCTTCCACTCCTGTGCTGCTGGCCAATGCCATGGCACTCCCGCACTTGGTCCGCGACGGCGAAAACGGATACCTCTTCACACCGAACGACAGCACGGAGCTCGCAGCGAAGATCACCAAGCTTGTGGAGCTTCCCGAAGACCAACTAAATGCCATGGGCAAGGTGAGCCGCGAGATGGTGGAGCCGCACAGCATCAACGGCACCCTCCAGACATTCGAGGACCTCTACCGCGGGGCTTCGTACGAGGACATGGTGGTGTGACAAAAGCACTCTTAAGTAGCTATTAGTATTGCTAGAGTGCATTTGCCTCAACTGCTGCTTCTTAGCGGCCGGAGGGGCGTCACGGGGCTATAGCTCAGCTGGTTAGAGCGCGGGACTCATAATCCTAAGGTCCTCGGTTCAAGTCCGAGTAGCCCTACCTTTACACGGGAGCCGTGGTTGGCGTTTCATACGTCAGCCACGGCTCCCTTTGCGTTTTCCGCCGCCGCTGCCGGCACGTGACGGGCGGCCGGCATGTCGCCACGATCCTCAACGCCGCACTCATCGTTTGTCCAAGTTTCATTTGTCCCCGTTGCAGTGAACCGCGGAACTGCGGTATGTTACTGATCAGTAACTTACTACTCGCCGGTAACTTCCGGGGCCGTGACGTGGTCGCAGGTGGCCACCCTTGAAGGAGCGCAAATGTCCAACGCTGCATTCGATGCCAATAATCTCCCTTATGCCGATGGTGACTTCTACGCCTTTGAGCAGATGCTGACGGGCAAGGAGCAAGACCGCCTGGCCGAGGTTCGCGGGTTCCTGGCCCGCGAGGTCAAACCTATTGCCGTGGATTGCTGGAATCGCGCCGAATTTCCGATGGAGCTGATCCCCAAGTTGGCGGAAATCGACCTCATCAGCCCCGTGCGCCGGCAGGGATATTCGAACCTGTTCGCTGGCATCCTCCATGCGGAAGTGACCCGCGCCGATGCTTCCATTGCCACGTTCATGGGCGTGCATGATGGCCTGTTCACCGGCTCTATCGAAGCCCTTGCTTCCCAGGAGCAGAAGGATGCCTGGCTTCCGGACATCTACTCCCTGAAGAAGATCGGTGCGTTCGGTTTGACCGAGCCTCTGGGTGGTTCCGATGTGGCCGGTGGTACCCGGACCACCGCACGGCGCGATGGGGATCACTGGATCCTCAGCGGGGCCAAGCGATGGATCGGAAACGCCACGTTCTCCGACTGGGTGGTTATCTACGCCAAGGATGTGGCAGACAACCAGGTCAAGGCATTCCTCGTGGACACCTCGCTGCCCGGCTACTCGGCAAGCAAGATCGAGAACAAGATCTCCCTGCGTACTGTTCAGAACGCGGACATCATTCTGGACGATGTCGTGGTGCCGGATTTCTTCAAGCTGGCCAACGCCAACAGCTTCCGCGACACCAACAAAGTCCTTAAGGTGACCCGGCTCGCCGTAGCCTGGCAAGCCGTGGGGCTCCAGCTCGCTGCCTTCGATGTGGCCCGGTCCTACGCGGTGCAGCGCCAGCAATTTGGCAAGCCCCTGGCGGCTTTCCAGTTGGTGCAGAACCAGTTGGTTCAGATCCTGGGCAATGCAGTCGCATCAATGGGCATGATGGTGCGTTTGGCACAACTTGAGGATGCCGGGGTTGCAAAGGACGAGCAGTCAGCCTTGGCGAAGGCGTTCACTACCGCACGCATGCGGGAAAGTGTTGCCCTCGGCCGCGGAATCCTGGGCGGCAATGGCATTGTCACGGACTACGAAATGGCCAAGATCTTCTCCGATGCCGAGGCCATCTACTCCTACGAAGGCACGCACGAGATCAACACCCTGGTGACTGGACGGGCTATCACAGGGGTCTCGGCCATCGTGTAGGTGCCGGGCTCCTGTTCCGATGCGGTCTATTCCATCGCGGCTATTCCAGCGGTAGCAGAATGGATGGCCTCAGGTCCTCCACGAATCCCAAAGGGTTGACGTAATCCTCGCCACGGCGGACGCCCCAATGTAGGCAAGCGGTGGCGCTGCAGTGTCCGGGGGCCAGGGAGCCAACTGCCTGGCCCTTGCGCACGGTATCTCCGGGCTTTAGATCACTGGTCACCGGCTCAAAGCTGCTCCGTAAGCCCCCGCCATGATCGATCGTCAGGACCGGACGGTCAACCACGACGCCGGCAAAGGTCACCACGCCATCGGACGGCGCGGTGACCGGAGCGCCGTCGAACGCTGGCCCGATGTCCACGCCCCTGTGTCCGCTTAGCCACGGCTTGTCCGGCGGGTCGAACGTCCGAAGGGCGGCGGGTTTGGGGGAGAGGGGCCAGCTCCATCGCTCGTCCGCCGGCGTCGCCCCGGGGATTCCGGCCATGGTCACGGCGAGGACAAGAGTGGATATGGAGAGCTTCATAATGGGCATGTACCAAGGCTTTCCGCTCCCGTCCTGCCGTGCCATCCCCGGGCTGTCCTATGTGGACAACATCCGCGTTCGGGCGGTCAAACGAGTGGTGCCGCTGTAGTACACTTGGTGGAGCAGTTTGCTGTGCCCTCAAGCTAATTCAGGAACATGTCTCATTCAGATATGTGAGGGTCCAGAGCTGACTACGCGTATCCAGCCCTCCACCAGCGAAGCCTCTTGGCTTTAGGCTGCAGAGGATTGTGCCTCTTGCGGTCCGGTTGAGCCTTTCGGCCCCACTCCGGATGAGAAGTGCAATGGATGCCAGGAGCCGCGCCCGTCCGGGCAAAGGCTAAACAACCGTCAACTATTGGCAGGGTAAGAGCAGCCCCATGGGCTCTCTCATGAATGACCTGCCGGAAGGAGCGCCGGCATGCCCGTCGTAACTATGCGCCAGCTGCTTGACAGCGGCGTCCACTTTGGACACCAGACCCGTCGTTGGAACCCGAAGATGAAGCGCTTCATCTTCACGGAGCGCAACGGCATCTACATCATTGACCTCCAGCAGTCGCTGTCCTACATCGACCGCGCCTACGAGTTCGTCAAGGCTACTGTCGCCCACGGCGGCACCGTCCTGTTCGTCGGCACCAAGAAGCAGGCTCAGGAAGCAATTGCCGAGCAGGCTACCCGCGTTGGCCAGCCGTACGTGAACCAGCGTTGGTTGGGCGGTATGCTCACCAACTTCCAGACCGTCGCCAAGCGTATCCAGCGCATGAAGGAACTCGAAGAGATCAACTTCGAGGACGTCGCCGGCTCCGGTTACACCAAGAAGGAGCTCTTGCTCCTCAAGCGCGAACTCACCAAGCTTGAGTCCAACCTCGGTGGTATCCGCAACCTGACCAAGGCTCCTTCTGTTCTGTGGGTTGTTGACACCAAGAAGGAACACCTTGCTGTCGACGAAGCCAAGAAGCTGAACATCCCGGTTGTTGCCATCCTGGACACCAACTGCGATCCGGACGAAGTTGACTTCCCGATCCCGGGCAACGACGACGCCATCCGCTCCGTGAACCTGCTCACCCGCGTTGTTGCCGACGCCGTTGCTGAGGGCCTCATCGCCCGCAACCAGCGCGCCACCGGCACCACCGAGGCTCCGGAAGAGCCGCTGGCCGAATGGGAGCGCGAGCTCCTCGAAGGCAGCAAGACTGAAGAAGCTCCGGCCGCCGAGGCTGCCGAGGCTCCTGAAGCTGCAGCTGGCGAAGCCGAAGAAGCCAAGTAAATCTGGACCTTCCCTGAGGCCGGAAACGGCATCGGGGGCATCTGACAGGATGGCGGCCCACACGGTGGGCTGCCGTCCTGTCAGTCCGTAAACACACAACTTTCTAGACAGAGGGGTTCACATGGCGAACTACACTGCTGCTGACATCAAGGCCCTGCGCGAGCGCACCGGCGCCGGCATGATGGACGTCAAGAAGGCTCTTGACGAGGCCAACGGTGACGCCGAGAAGGCCATCGAGATCATCCGTATCAAGGGCCTCAAGGGCGCTACCAAGCGCGAAGGCCGCTCCACCGCTGAGGGCCTGGTTGCTGCCACGGTTACCGGCGGCGTGGGCGTAATGATCGAGGTCAACTGCGAGACCGACTTCGTCGCCAAGGCTGACAAGTTCATCCAGCTGGCTGACAAGGTTCTCAACGTTGCAGTCGAGTCCGGCGCTGCCGACCTCGAAACCCTGCTGGCCACTGAGGTCGACGGCAAGCCGCTGTCCGAGGTCGTCATCGAAGAGGGCGCTGTCCTCGGCGAAAAGGTTGTTGTCCGCCGTATTTCCCGCGTTGAGGGCACCACGGTTGACGCTTACCTGCACAAGACCTCCAAGGACCTGCCTGCACAGGTCGGCGTCCTGTTCGCTGTTGACGGTGAAGGCGAAGCCGCTGCCACCGCAGCACACGACATCGCCGTTCACGTGGCAGCCATGGCTCCGAACTACCTGACCCGCGAGGACGTCCCGGCCGAACTGGTCGAGTCCGAGCGCCGCATCGCTGAAGAGACTGCCAAGGCTGAAGGCAAGCCGGAAGCTGCACTCACCAAGATTGTCGAAGGCCGCGTGACGGGCTTCTACAAGGGTGAGGTCCTGGTTGACCAGGCATTCGCCAAGGATTCCAAGAAGACCGTTGCACAGGTCCTCGAAGAAGCCGGCGTCAAGGCAACCGCAGTATCCCGTTTCCGCGTCGGAAACTAGTAATTCATGAAAAGGGGTGGTCACTTCGGTGGCCGCCCCTTTTTCATGCACCCGTCCGGGTAGTATCTGCGCGGACCCACAGCACGATAATCTAGCCAGAGTCCACCAACGGGAAGGCACCATGGAAACCGTCAATACTGCAATCCAGCCCGAGAAGACCCGCCGCCGTGTACTTCTGAAACTTTCCGGCGAGGTCATCGGCGGAGGCAAGCTCGGCGTCGATCCTGAAACCGTCCGCGCTATTGCCAAGCAGATCGCTGCTGCCGTCCCTGACGTTGAAGTAGCCATTGTGGTTGGCGGTGGAAACTTCTTCCGCGGAGCCGAACTATCCCAGAGCGGCATGGACCGTTCCCGCGCGGACTACATGGGCATGCTTGGCACGGTCATGAACTGCCTCGCGCTGCAGGACTTCCTGGAGCAAGCGGGCGTTGAAACCCGCGTCCAAAGCGCTATCACCATGGGCCAGGTGGCAGAGGCGTACATTCCGCGCCGGGCCATCCGCCACATGGAAAAGGGCCGCGTAGTCATCTTCGGTGCAGGTGCCGGCCTGCCGTACTTCTCCACGGACACGGTAGCTGCACAGCGCGCGCTCGAAGTCCACGCCGACGTCGTACTAATGGCAAAGAGCGGTGTGGATGGCGTCTACACCGCTGATCCCAAGAAGGATTCCTCCGCCGAAAAGCTTGATGTCCTCAGTTATGACGACGCCCTGCGCCGGGACATCCGTGTCATGGACCAGACAGCCATGACCATGTGCAAGGACAACAACCTCTCCATGGTGGTCTTTGGCATGGAGGGCGAGGGCAACGTTACCCGCGCCATCCTGGGTGAAACGTTGGGAACCCTGGTTACTCCCTAGCAGCGGCTAGGATATTTCTAGGACCGTCCGCCCCTCGTGGCGGATCTTTACTGTGCATTCCTGTAACGTGCATTGCCGCCCGCAGTTGGGCAGCGACTATTTTCTGAGGAGAAACCCGTGATCGAAGAGACCTTGCTCGAAGCCGGCGAGAAGATGGACAAGGCGGTTGAGGTAGCCAAGGAAGATTTCGCCTCGATCCGTACGGGCCGGGCGAACCCCGGGCTCTACAACAAGGTGATCGTGGAGTACTACGGAACACCCACCCCGCTGCAGCAGCTCGCATCCTTCGCAGTTCCGGACGCCCGGACCATCCTCATCACGCCGTACGACAAGACGGCACTGCGTGACATCGAGAAAGCCTTGAGCGACTCCGAAGTTGGCGCCAACCCCTCCAACGACGGCAACATCATCCGTGTCACCATCCCGGAGCTCACCAAGGAGCGCCGCAAGGAATACGTGAAGATCGTCAAGGGCAAGGGTGAAGACGCCAAGGTTTCGATCCGCAGCATCCGCCGCAAGGCCAAGGACGCGATCGATAAGTTCGTCAAGGACGGCGACGCCGGCGAGGACGAAGGTTCGCGCGGCGAGAAGGAACTCGACGCCATCACCAAGCAGCACGTCGACAGCATTGACGAACTGCTCAAGCGCAAGGAAGCCGAGCTGCTCGAGGTCTAATGAACCAGGCAGAGCCGGCACCCGCTGGGAGGGTCCCGACACGCGATACGAGCAAACGCGTCAGGCGTTTGCGGGGGAACCCGACGCCGAAGGCAGGCCGCAATCTTCCGGCTGCCATCGGCGTCGGGCTTGCCATGCTTTTCGCCGTTCTTGGGGGATTGCTGTTCCTTCCGCTTGGATTCGTCCTGCTCACCACATCGTTTGCGGTGCTGGGCGTTTGGGAAGTTTTCAGGGCCCTTGAGGCCCAAGGAACCAGGATGCCGATCATCCCCGTGATGATCGGCACGCTGGTGATGCCGGTGTCCGCCTACTTTGGCGGTTTGGAAGGCTTGTTGTTCACCATGACGGCAAGCTGCGTCGCAGTGTTGCTGTGGCGCTCCATCGAGAGTGCAGCAGGGGCTCCCCGCAGCGTTTTTGCGGGTGTCTTCACTCTCGCCTGGGTACCGTTCCTGATCAGCTTCGCAGCGCTCCCGCTGCATGCAAGCGGTGGCGCGACTCCAGTGGGCTTATGGCCCGACGGCATTCCAGGGGGAGCCTGGCAGATTGCCACCATGCTGCTCCTGGTCGTATCGAATGACACGTTCGGTTACATCGTGGGCGCCTCCTTCGGGAAGCACCCCATGGCACCGAAAATCAGTCCCAAAAAGTCGTGGGAAGGATTTGCAGGTTCTGTCGCGGGAGCCATGATCATTGGTGTTCTCGCGTGTGTCCTCATGTTGGACAAACCGTGGTGGGTTGGCCTGGTGCTGGCTACCGGCATGGTTGCTGCTTCAACGGCGGGAGACCTCGCCGAGTCCATGGTCAAGCGCGAACTTGGCGTGAAGGACATGAGCAGCATTCTTCCCGGCCACGGTGGTGTCATGGACCGTTTGGACTCGATCGTCTTCGCGGCCCCTGTAGCCTATGTTCTGTTCGCGCTGCTGAGCGGCGTCTGACAACCCGATGAAGGAAAATTAGTGGCTTTGGATATTCGTCGCCAGATTCCCGCAACGTTCGATCGCGTTGAGCGCAGCAAGTATGGCTACAACGCCAAGCAAGTGGATGCGTTCCTTAGCCGTGCCAGGGCTTCTTTCGAGAACCCTGTGGGTGCCGCCGATCAAGTGGCCAGCACGGATGTACGGGATGTAGCTTTTGACCCGGTGAAGGGTGGCTACGACGCCAACAGCGTCGACGCCGCGTTGGATCGGCTTGAAGACGCTTTCGCACGGCGGGAACGGGACGATCTCATCAGCCAGAAGGGCGAGGAAGCCTGGCTGCGGCAGATCGGTAAGCTCTCCGGCATCCTTCGCGGAAGGCTGCACCGGCCCGATGGCGAACGATTCCGCCGCCCGGCCAAGAAGAAAGTCCGCAGCTACAACGTCCAGGACGTGGATGCACTCTGTGCCGAACTCATCGGTTACCTGGAGCACGATCAGGCCCTCAGCGTGGACACGGTTCGCCGTGCAGTCTTCCGCGCCGCCAAGGGGGATGAAGGCTACGAAGAAGCCCAGGTGGATGCATTCCTTGACCGTGTGGTTGAACTGATGGCGGCCATCGACTAGGAAGTCCGGAAAACTACCGTGGCGTTGGAGAGATGGGTGGGTTGTTCTTCCATGCATCGAGGTAGCGGCGCCTTCCACGGGCCAGCGCTGTAGCGAAAAAAGCCAGTGCTGCCACTACGGCGACGCTTACCGCGACAACGGCTGGGAGTCCTGCAACCAACAGTGCCGAGCCCACCAACAAGGCGATCAGGGCTGCGTTTACGGTCGCCATGAATACCATGCTGCTGCCAGCTACCTGGCTGAAGTCCTTCCTACCGCCGAAGAAGTAGTAGGTACGTTTCGAACCTTCCTCGTCGTCGTGGGATCCAGCCATAAGGTACCTCGCCACGCCAGGGTCCAGGTCCACATATGCGGCCCGCAACCGGTTCATGGCGATGACGTACATCAGATCCTCCATCCCGACGCTCATGACGCGTATGTGGGTGAGGAGCCCCACCATAAGGTCAATGGTGAGGATGGTCAGGGCGAATGCCCTGAAGGCTTCGGAGAATTGCGTTGCCTGACCCACGAGGGCCACACTCAGCAGGCTGGCTGACGTGAAGGTCAGGAACATGCTGATGCGTGTGAGGACCTCACCTTGGGTGGTGCTCCTTGAAGCAAGCAGGCTCCAGTGTTCGGTGGCCAGCAACTGGGCCCGGATGCTTAAGGAAACCGCTGGTTGCTCAGCCTCCGGCGGGGATGGGGCAGTCGGATTCACCGGCGGTTCGGGGTTGGCAGTACCCGGTTCTTCGGACATGGCGTCATTGTCCACCTTGCCCTATGCGCGGACAACAGGCGGCCGGTTCCCCTGCAGTCTGTTAGCGTTCGGTGGCCACTGGCCGTTCTGGAACGTGCAGGCGGGACATCACGCGGTTCACGGAAGCCGGCACACGGTTCTTGGTCCAGACGGAGACGGCCACAGTCACTGCGAAAGCAGCGGGTACGGTCCATGCAGCCGGTTGGGCCAGCCAGGCAGGAGCGTTGCCCTGGCCCATGACAGTGCCAATCACCATTGCCCCGCCGCATAGCAGCGCACCCGTCACCATCCCTGCAATTGCGCCGGCATCAGTCAGCCCACGCCACCAGATTCCCAGCAGCAGCACGGGACAAATGGTGGAGGCCGTGAAGGCAAAGACGAGTCCAACACTCCCCGCCAAGGCAAGGGTGTCTGTCGTGAAAGCAAAACCCAAAGGCACGACGGCGGCCAGCAGCGCTGCGAGGCGGAATCCACGGACGCTTCCTCCAAAGAGGTCCTGGCTGATGACACCTGAGAGCGAAACCACCAGCCCGGACGTGGTTGACAGGAATGCGGCGAAGGCGCCGGCGACTACGAGTGCTGAAAGGAGTTCACCGGCCGTTCCTCCCACGAGCTTGCCGGGCAACAGCAGGACCAGGGCATCGGCTTGTCCGGACTGCGCGAGTTCCGGGGCGAAGATTCTGCCCACCGCCCCGGAAAGCGTGGGAAAGAGGTAGAAGACCGAGAGAAGTCCAAGGACGATCAGGGTGGTGCGCCGTGCCGATTGTCCGTCGGGATTTGTGTAGAACCGGACCAGGACGTGCGGCAGGCCCAATGTCCCGAAGAGCAGTGCCACCATGAGCGAAATGTTCTGGTAGGCGCTGGTGGCCGGCTGACCAGTGGGATTGACGGGAAGTTGGGCTTGGTGCGGGGTGTCGTTTCCAGCAAGCACCAGGAGCACGAATATGACAGGAACGGCCAACGCAGTCAGCTTGAGCCAATACTGGAAAGCCTGGACGAAGGTAATGGACCGCATCCCACCCGCTACCACCGTGACGCACACCACCAGCACCACCGCCGTCGAACCTACCCACGACGGCAGTCCCGTGGTGATGCGGATGGTGAGCGCAGCGCCATGAAGCTGGGGCACGATGTACAGCCAACCGACGGCCACCACCACCAAGCTCGTGACGCGCCGAACCATCCTCGAATCCAGGCGCGCCTCCGTGAAGTCAGGGATGGTGTACGCGCCGGACCGCCGCAGGGGAGCGGCAACGAAAAGCAACAGCATGAGGTAGCCCGCGGTGTATCCAACAGGGAACCACAAGGCGTCGGTTCCGGATAGCAGGATCAGTCCCGCGACTCCGAGGAAGCTCGCGGCGGACAGATATTCGCCGCCAATCGCTGAGGCATTCCACCACGGCGGGACTGTGCGTGAGGCAACGTAGAAGTCTCCCGTTGTGCGTGAGATGCGCAGCCCATAGAAGCCGATGACCGCCGTCGTGATCGAAACTGCCAGAAAGGCGACCAGGCCAACCGCAGGGTTCACTTGTCCTCCACAAGGTCCCGATATCGGGCTTCATTGCGGGCGGCCGCACGATTGTAGAGCCAGGCGCTCAGGCCGATCACAGGATAGATCCCAAGCCCCAGCAACAGCCAGTCGAGCGGAATGCCCAGGATCCTGGTCTCAGCCACCCCTGGCCCGAAGACCAGCAACATGGCGAACGCGGCAAGGATCAGCAGGAAGCCGCACGCCACCACCAGGGCGAGCCGCAACTGAGAGCGGATAAGGGAACGGACGAAAACGCGTCCCACGTCCGAATCCTCGGGGACTTCGCCACCGTAGGGGAAACGGAGGGGAACTGGTTTCGCTGATTGGCGTGGTGCCGTGACCCGAACGCGCGTCATCCTTGTGGCCGGATGCGGGTGGATTGCAGCTTGTCCCGCACCGATGGCAGGTGGCGCCGGCTAATGGGCAGCTCCGCACCGGCCACCCTTACGCTGGGGGCGGTCGCAGAGAGCTTCAGATGGCCCACATGGTCCAAGGCAATCAGGTAGCTGCGGTGGATCCGGATGAAACCGGCTTCGGCCCACTTCTGTTCCAGGTCGCTGAGCGGGACGCGGATCAGGTAACTGGCTTCGGCCGTGTGCAACCTGGCGTAATCGCCCTGCGCCTGCACATAGCTGACATCATCGCGACGGATCATGCGGGTGGTGCTTCCCAGGTCCACCGTGATCATTTCGGGAGCAGGAGCGCCGTCCTTGATCAGCTCGCTGATCCGGTCCACGGAACGTGCCAGCCGTTCGGCACGGAGCGGCTTGAGGAGATAGTCGATGGCCGCGAGGTCGAAGGCTTCAAGCGCGCAGTCTTCATCAGCGGTGACAAACACGACGGCGGGCGGGCTGCTGCTGCGCGCGATGGCGCGGGCGATGTCCAAACCGGAAAGGGCCGGCATATGGATGTCAAGAAACACGGCGTCAACGGACTCCCGTTCCAAAATCCGCAAAGCCTCGCCCCCGGACGAGGCTCGATGGATAGTGCCGACGCGCGCATCTTGCCCCAGCAGGAAAGCGAGCTCCTCCACGGCAGGCAGTTCGTCGTCAGCGACGAGCACGTTGATCATGATTAAAGATTAGCCCCGTGTGTCAGGCGTCATGTCCCGGCTGGGATTTGGGGACCCGCATGGTGATCAGCGTCCCCTCGCCAGGGGCTGTTTCGATGACGAGGCCGTGCTCGTCCCCATAGACCTGCCGCAAGCGCGCATCGACGTTCCGCAAACCCACGTGCTCGCCGTCTGTATGTCCGGCAAGTACGGACCGCAGGTGCTCCGGGTCCATCCCCACGCCGTCGTCCTCGATGGTGACCTCAGCGAACGCGCCGGAATCGTTGGCACAAATGGTGATATGTCCAGGACCTTCCTTCGCTTCAAGGCCATGGCGGACCGCGTTCTCCACCAGCGGTTGCAGGCTAAGGAACGGTATGACCGTGCTCAGCACTTCGGGTGCGATCCGAAGGCTGACCTGCACGCGCTCGCCGAACCTGGCCCGTTCCAGAAGGAGGTAGCGGTCAATGCAGCGCAGTTCCTCGGCCACGGTAGTGAAGTCGCCGTGCCTTCGGAAGGAGTACCTGGTGAAGTCGGCGAACTCCACCACGAGCTCCCTTGCCCGGGCGGGATCCGTATTGATGAAGGAAGCGATCGCGTTCAAGGAGTTGTAAATGAAGTGCGGGCTGATCTGGGCACGAAGCGCCCGGACTTCGGCCTCCATCAGCAGGGTCCGGGAAGCCTCCAACTCCGCCAGCTCGAGCTGGGCAGCAATCCAGTCAGCTACTTCGCTGGTTGCCCTTACCAGCCCGGCTCCGGCTGCAGGCGCCAGCGCTGCCACTGATCCGACCACTTTGGAACCGGCACGGATGGGGGCAATAACGGCGCTGAATTCGTGGTGGCCGTGCTCGGATTTTGCGGGCGCCGGAGGCCCGACGTGGGGCACCACGGCAGTCCGCCCTGTCGCCAGGACGTCCGAGGCGAGGCGCATGAGGGAAGGCCGCAATTCCTCGGCAACCCCATCCCAGGCAAGGACCGAATCGGTATCCGTGATGGCCAACGCGTCGCAGCCCAGGAGCATTCGCAGCTGCCTGCTGGCTTTGGCGGCGCCCGCCGCGTGCAGGCCGCCACGCAGATGCTGTCCCGCACGTGAGGCTGCATGGAGTGTGTTGTACGTGGCCCGCTCAGCATCCGTGCCAAGGTCCCGGAAGGAACGGATCACCTTCAGCCCAACACCCACGACGACGGCGACGGCGAGCACGATCACGGCGATCGCGGCTGCTGTGAAAAGCGGGGAGTCAGGCATAGAGCCAGCGTAGCCCGATGCTCTCTCACTTCCTGCGCCGTTTCCCCCAACCTTCTCTCACATCCCACCGGGTTTTTCCCAACGTTGTCTCACATCCCACCGTTCGGCGCAGCATCCTGACCGCTGGGCGACGCTGGCCGCTGGTTCTCTGGAACCGCCGGCACCGGCCGACGGATAGTGATTGCAGTCACATTGGCAAGGCGTGTGGAGCTGATGTGGACACATCACAATCAGGAGGAACCATGGGTAATGAGGCCCAACCCCAGGACGCAACGGCGTCCGTGGACTTCCAGGAAGTCCAGCAGACGGAACGGTTCAAGACGCTGCGAAAGCGGCACCGCAGTTTTGTCTTCCCGATGGCAGTGGCGTTCCTGCTTTGGTATTTCGCCTACGTTCTCTTGGCCGACTACGCCGTCGGCTTCATGTCCATTAAAGTTTGGGGCAACATCAACGTTGGCCTGATCCTTGGGCTGCTCCAATTCGTCACCACTTTCGGCATCACAGCGTGGTACGTGAGCTACTCCAACAGGAAGCTGGACCCGATCGCGGCTGGTATCCGCCATGAGATCGAGGGCCACCAGTTCGATAAGGATGGCAATGTGATCCGCGGGGCAGCCAAATGAACACAAACCACATCAGCACCCTTGTCCCCGCGGTCAACGTCGCGGCATTGAAGGACACGACGCTCCTCAATATGGGCATTTTCGCCCTCTTCGTGGCGGTCACCATGGTGATCGTCTTCCGGGCAAGCAGGAACAACAAGACCGCGGCCGACTACTATGCGGCAGGCCGTTCCTTCACCGGTTCACAGAACGGCACAGCGATTGCCGGCGACTACCTTTCCGCGGCCTCGTTCCTCGGGATCACGGGCGCCATTGCGATCAACGGATATGACGGGTTCCTCTACTCAATCGGCTTCCTCGTCGCCTGGTTGGTGGCGTTGCTCCTCGTGGCCGAACTCTTGCGCAACACCGGCAAGTTCACCATGGCCGATGTCTTGTCGTTCAGGCTGCGCCAGCGGCCGGTCCGCATCGCGGCCGCCCTCTCAACCCTTGCAGTTTGCTTCTTTTACCTCCTCGCCCAAATGGCGGGAGCAGGCAGCTTGATTTCGCTCCTCTTGGGCATCAGCGACTGGGGCGGACAAGCTTTGGTGATCATCGTCGTCGGCGCCTTGATGATCATGTACGTCCTCATCGGCGGCATGAAGGGCACCACGTGGGTGCAGATCATCAAAGCCATCCTGCTGATCGCAGGAGCCGCAGTCATGACTGCCTGGGTGCTGGCGATTTACGGCTTCAATCTCTCCAACCTGCTCGGCTCCGCGGCCGAAGCCGCCAACAACCCGGCGGTCCTGAACCCGGGCCTGCAGTATGGCAAGACGGAGACGTCCAAGCTTGATTTCATGTCCCTGGGCTTGGCGTTGGTGCTGGGCACAGCTGCCCTCCCACACGTTTTGATGCGTTTCTACACGGTTCCCACCGCCAAGGAAGCACGCAAGTCCGTGGTCTGGTCGATCTGGCTGATCGGCCTGTTCTATCTGTTCACGCTGGTGCTGGGTTACGGTGCTGCAGCTTTGGTTGGAGCGGACACCATCAAATCGGCCCCGGGTGGCGTTAACTCTGCTGCACCCCTGCTGGCCTTCCACCTCGGCGGTCCGCTGCTGCTCGGTTTCATCTCAGCAGTCGCGTTCGCCACCATACTTGCCGTCGTGGCTGGACTGACCATCACCGCCGCAGCCTCCTTTGCCCACGACATCTATGCGAACGTCATCTCAAAGGGCAAAGCCGACGCCACTACAGAGGTCAAGGTAGCCCGTCGGACCGTAGTAGTCATCGGTATCCTGGCCATCCTGGGCGGCATCTTCGCCAACGGCCAGAACGTCGCATTCTTGGTGGCCCTTGCCTTCGCCGTGGCAGCCTCGGCGAACCTGCCCACCATCGTCTACTCCTTGTTCTGGCGGAGGTTCACCACTCAGGGCGCCGTGTGGAGCATGTATGGCGGCCTGGCCTCTGCCATTCTGCTCATCACGTTCTCGCCCGTGGTTTCAGGCGCCAAGACCTCCATGATCCAGGGAGCCAACTTCGCGTTCTTCCCGTTGAGCAACCCTGGCATCGTGTCCATCCCTCTTGCTTTCCTCCTGGGTTGGCTGGGGACTGTCCTGGACAAGCGCCTCGAGGATCCGGCCAAGCAAGCGGAGATGGAAGTCCGCTCGCTGACAGGTATCGGCGCCGAGAAAGCGGTGGACCACTAAGTTCAGCAAGGATTAAGGCCAAACACGGGGGCTCCTTCTGCCAAGCGGCGGGGGAGCCCTCAGGCATGCCAACGCTAAATCACTTCTTGAGGCTGAGCCATTCCTTCAGCTGTTCCAGTGGCCATGTGGTGACGATCCGTTCCTTCGGCACGCCAAGTGACTCGGCGCGTTCGGCGCCGTACTGGAGGAAATCGAGTTGGCCAGGGGCATGGGCATCACTGTCGATGCTGAACAGGCAGCCGGCGTCCAGAGCCATCTTAATCAAGTTGTCCGGAGGGTCCTGCCGCTCCGGCCGTGAATTGATTTCGACGGCGACACCCCACTCGGCACATTCAGTGAAGACCTTGACGGCATCGAATTCGGACTCAGGCCGGGTGCCGCGGGATCCTTGGACCAGACGGCCAGTGCAATGCCCCAGGACGTTCGTGTGTGGATCACTGATTCCGCCGAGCATCCGCTTGGTCATGGTCTTCTTGTCCGAGCGCAGCTTTGAGTGGACACTGGCCACCACCACGTCCAGCCGGTTCAGCATTTCCGGCGTCTGGTCCAGGGTCCCGTCCTCCAGGATGTCCACTTCGATGCCTTTGAGTAAACGGAAGCCGTCCTGATCCGCGTTGATCCCTTCCACCACACCGAGCTGCTTTTCAAGGCGCTCTACGCTGAGGCCGTTGGCGATGGTCAGGTTGGGGGAGTGGTCAGTGAGGGCAAGGTATTCACGGCCCAGGGTTTTGGCGGCAGCCACCATGGTTTCAATCGGCGAGCCGCCGTCGGACCAGTTGCTGTGGCTGTGCAGGTCACCGCGTAACGCTGCCTTGAGGGTGTCGCCGCCGGACGCCAAGGATTCGGCCCCACGCTCGCGAAGGTCGGCCAGATAATCGGGCACCCTGTCTTCCATAGCCTGGGTAATGACTTCCGCGCTTCGGTCCCCAACACCTTTCAGGCTGGTGACTCTTCCGTTCCGAATGAGCCTGGCCAACTCGTCGGGCGGAAGCTGCCGAACGGCGTCGGCCGCTTTCCTGAAGGCCTGGACCTTGAAGGAGGGGGCTTGGCCGCGTTCCAACCAAAAGGAGATTTCTTCGAGCGCCTCAACGGGATCCATGGCTCCATGATCCACGAAGCGGGCGCTCCATCAACAGTGGGCAATGTTGATGGAGCGCCCTGTTCCGGGGACGTCACTTAGTGGTGGCGGCTTGGAGTTAACCCCGGATGTGTCCCTTCGGAAGGAGCCTTGGCGTGCTCCCCATGGGGTACCGCGTGCTGGCCCGCCATCGATGCCGCCAATCCCGGCGTGGCCACTGAAGCAACAACGACGGCGGCTCCGAACGCGGCTGCCAGAAGCCGCCCGGTCCTTGGCAGGCCGTGGGCGCCGCCGTCGTTGGTCTTTTGTTGCCGTCCCAACCAGCCGCCCCCGCCAAGTGCCATCAGGGACAGGCCAAAGGCGGCAAGATGGCTCACATCAAGCGAGCGCCCAGGAGTTGCCACGCTCCATATGACGACGGCGATATGGGCCGCGGCTGCCGCTGCCAGGGCGGGAAGCGCAAGCCGCGGGAAGACAAGGGAGTTCCGGTGGAGCCCCCATAGTGACCAAGCCAGGAAGGCGAGTCCGGCCGCGAGGGCCACTACTCCGGAAACCATCAATCCAGGTGCATCCGTTGCTGTCAGGTACCCGGCGGCGATGGAAAGATCCACCATCCCGCCAGCCATGGCAGCGAAGTAGACGAACAACAGGGTGGCTGCTTTCAGGGTGGGGTGCTGTTCTCCTGCCATGGCCCTCTCCTTGGACTAGGTCTTTGGGTTACGTGGTTCCGCGATCAGGCGCGGGCGGAGACGACGACGGCCTTGTCCTGGGAGAGGGCAACGCCCAGCAGCACCACGGCGCTGGCAAGGTGCAACACGTTGTCTGCCCCGTTCAGGGCGATGATGTTCAGTGAAGTCCCAACGAGGAACAGCCCGAGGATACCCACCAGCAGGTAGACGCCGCCCACAGCCGTGTTGACGGATTTGGAAAGCGTGACACCGTTCATGCCCGCATAGAGCAGGGCGGCACCGATGGCCAGGTGAATAACGTTATGCAGCGGGTTCACCGCGAAGATGATCAGATTGGCACCCTCAGTGGCGAAGAACCCGGTTCCCGAGGTGACGAAGAATCCGAGCACGCCTACCAAGAGGTATACGGCTCCGAAGATGGTGGCGATCAAGCGATTGGGCGAAGTACGCATTGGTCCGAACCTTCCGGTGATGGCCGGGGCTTTCCCGGCCGTCCTGTGGAACCCCGGGCGGGGCTCTCAAACAGTGATTCGGACCATGCGTTGATGCGGATGGGTGGAAACCGGCATATTTTTTCCCGCCGTTATGGACGGAGGCGGATGCTGCTCATTTTGAGGTCGTTCGTGCCCTCGAAAACGTACTTGAGGTCGATGCTCTTTCCGCTGCATTGCAAGGTTCCCGTGATATCCGCTTTGTTATTGCCGTTCTCGGAGTTCACGCTCACGGAGCTGTAATTGGGCTTGCATGAGTCATCAAGTTCCAGGCTGGCAATGCCGTCGATGAAGGACTGCTTATCCAGTTCGTCCTTCAATGCTTGGTGCAGGTAGTTGTCGTAGGCCTGCTCGGTTTGCCCTGAAACCACCAGGTTGGTGAACTCGTCCGCCAAAGACCTCGCCTTCGACGTCGCGCCGCCCACCACGTTCACCAGCACCAGGATTCCCACTACGGCAAGCACGATCACTCCTGCCACAATGCCCAGGACAATCCAGAGCACCTTCCTGCTCTTGGCCGGCGGCGGAAATTGCTGGCCGTACTGGCCGGGTGGGTACTGTCCGGGTGGATAAGGGTTTTGGCCAGGCTGATACTGGCCCGGCGCATACTGACCCTGGGGGTACTGGCCTTGGGAACCAGCGGACGACGGCGGCTGTTGCCACTGCGGTGGAGTCCCGTTCGGTGGGGGGTATCCGGGGCCGGGTGGGACGGGTGGCGGGTTCTGGCCGTATTCGCTTCCGCTGCGTTGGGTTCCGTCGCGGCCATTCGGTTCCTGTGGGTTGCTCACTGTAGTGCCCCTTTCGGCAGCCTGCGGCAGCGCCACCACGTAGCCGGAAACCGCTGGCCGGCCCCCGATGCGTCCATCTGAATCAAATCGCATCCACAGTTCCACAGGCAAGGGCTAAAGGGTAATAACGGCAGGTGAAAGGGGGATTCAGCTTTCAGAGCGCCTGCCCAGCAGGGGTTGCACCCGGTACGGAATCATTTCCCGCATGGCCAAGGCGGTATCCGTGCGGTCGACGCCGTCGCAGGCAAGGATCTTGCCGTTGATCCTGTAGAGGTCCTCCGCGTCCAACGCAACCACCCGCAACAGCAGGTCGGCTGACCCGGTCAGGCCGAAACCTTCCAGGATCTCGGGGATGTCCGCAAGTTCCTTCGCCAGCGAGGCGAGTTTCTGTTGCTGGACATGGACGCTGATGAAAGCCGTGAGCGGATAGCCGAGGGCAACGGGGTTGATGCGCCGCTCAAAGGAGAGGAAGGCATGCTTCTTCTCGAGTTGCGCCATCCGGGCCTGCACCGTGTTGCGGGACAGGCCCAGTTTTTGGGCGAGGGCCACAACGGTTCCTCTGGGATCCTTTGCCATCGCAGAAAGGAGCCGGGTGTCAGTGCCATCCAAAGGTTGCATAATGCGCAAGATTAGCACGGCGTGGAGTCACTCAATATGGCAGAATGCTCAAGTTTTTCGAGGGTAGTTGTACCCGATGCGCCTTGTGAGTAGGGTCACAATTAACCCGGGCGAAGGAGCCAGGGAGTCGGTCTGCGGCTGGATCACAAGTCCAGCAGGGCCGGCAAAACTAGCCGGAAGGTTGCGATCACCTGTGTTGACGGATAAGGCGGGCAAGGGAGTGCAAAATGACGCTCCGCGCCCCGGACAAAGTGCACAAAATCCTTTGCGGACGGGGGGCAACCTCCTCCAGTTGGTGTCGCCGGAAGGCGAACGGATCAGCCATCCGGAATTTGATCTCTGGATCAAGGACATTGGCGATGAACAACTGGGCTCCTTGTTTGAGGACATGACGGTCATCCGCCGCATCGATACCGAAGCAACAGCCCTCCAGCGGCAGGGTGAACTAGCCCTTTGGCCTCCGCTGCTTGGGCAGGAAGCAGCCCAGATCGGCTCAAGCCGATCCTTGCGGGATGATGACTTTGTTTTCCCCAGCTACCGTGAAAGCGGCGTAGCCTACATCCGCGGCGCGCATGTATCAGAGATCGCCCAGGTATGGCGCGGAAACGCCCTCTACTCCTGGGATCCCCAGCGGATCAACATGGCGACACCCCAAATCATCATCGGATCCCAGAGCCTCCACGCCACCGGTTACGCCATGGGCGTCCAGTTGGACGGCGCCAGCACGGCAGTTCTGGCCTACTTTGGGGATGGCGCCACGAGCGAAGGCGACGTGAGCGAGGCCATGGTGTTTGCGGCCAGTTTCCAGGCTCCCGTGGTCTTTTTCTGCCAGAACAACCACTGGGCCATTTCCGAACCTGTGCGCGTGCAGTCCCACGTTCAATTGGCCGACAGGCCTACAGGGTTCGGTATCCCCAGCCTTCGTGTTGACGGAAACGATGTCCTCGCCGTTATGGCCGCTACTCGCTGGGCTATGGACCGTGCCCGGAGCGGCGGCGGCCCAACCTTTATCGAAGCGGTCACCTACCGCATGGGCCCGCACACTACTGCCGATGATCCCACGCGATACCGGGACCCCAATGAGCTGGAGGACTGGGCTGCCAAGGATCCAATTCTTCGTCTGCGGCGGCTCCTCGACGCCAAAGGCCTGCTCACTGAAGAACTGGAAGGCAGGGTCAAAGCCAAAGCCGACGCCGTCGCCGCCGAGCTCCGCACCAGTTGCGTCAACATGCCCGATCCGCAGCCGTTGGACGTCTTTAACCACGTCTACAGCACACCCAATTCCTGGATTGAACGCCAGAAGGATCACTATTCGCGCTACCTGAAAAGTTTCAACCAGCCCGTCGAGGAAGGTGCACTCTGATGTCCAAGCTCACATTTGCCCGGGCCATCAACGCCGGCCTTCGCAAGTCCCTGGAAAACGATCCCAAAGTCGTCCTCATGGGCGAGGACATTGGTTCCCTCGGAGGTGTCTTCCGTGTCACGGACGGACTCCAAAAGGACTTTGGAAAGCACCGGGTAATTGATACGCCCCTGGCCGAGTCCGGCATCATCGGAACCGCCGTGGGCCTGGCCTACCGGGGCTACCGCCCAGTGTGCGAGATCCAGTTCGACGGCTTCATCTACCCTGCCTTCGATCAGATCGTCAGCCAGGTGGCCAAGATGCACTATCGGACACAGGGGCGGGTCAAGATGCCCATCACCATCCGGGTTCCTTTCGGTGGTGGCATTGGTTCGCCGGAGCACCACTCCGAATCACCGGAAGCTTATTTCACCCACACTTCAGGGCTTCGGGTGGTGGCGGTCTCCAACCCACAGGACGCATACACAATGATCCAGCAGGCCATTGCCTCGGATGATCCCGTTCTCTACTTCGAACCCAAGCGCCGCTACCACGACAAGGGTGACGTCGAGGAGTCCCTCGACCTCTCCAACGCGATGCCATTGGACAAGGCAGCTGTGGTCAACTCCGGTTCGGACGTCACCCTGGTGGCATACGGCCCTCTGGTAAAAACCGCCAAGGATGCGGCGCAGGCTGCGGCTGATGAAGGAGTTTCCGTGGAAGTCATCGACCTACGCTCGTTGGCTCCAGTTGACTACCCGGTGGTGGAAGCATCCGTGCGGAAGACGGGCCGGCTGGTCATCACACACGAGGCCGGACAATCCGGTGGCCTCGGAGCGGAGATTGCCGCCAGCATTACCGAGCGTTGCTTCAACTACCTGGAATCGGCGCCCGTCCGCATTACCGGCTTCGATGTTCCCTATCCCTACTCGAAGCTTGAAATGCACCACTTGCCGGACCTGGACAGGATTCTGGATGGCGTGGACCGCACGTTGGGCCGCCCCAACTCGCTGAGTGGACTGGAAGGATGACCGCCACCATGATCAAGGAATTCAGGCTGCCGGACCTTGGCGAAGGCCTGACCGAGTCGGAAATCCTAAGCTGGAAGGTCGCAGTGGGGGACACCGTTACCCTCAATCAGGTCATCGCGGAGGTTGAGACGGCCAAGGCCGTCGTCGAGCTGCCGTCGCCTTTCGCCGGCGTCGTAGCGGCCCTGCACGAGCAGCCCGGTTCCGTGGTGGAGGTCGGCAAACCGATCGTCTCCTTCGAAGTCGACGACGCAGGGGCCTCCAATGGGGGCAACGGACCTGCCGCTGGAGATCAGGCTGCCGGCGAACCTGAGTCCACTGGCGAACCTCAGCCCACTGGGGGATCTGGATCAAACGGTGGGTCTGCATCGAACAGCAGCCCGCAGCCAGTCGAGGCGAGCGGGGCGGCCGCAAGCCCCGCCAAACGTGAGCCGAACCTGGTGGGGTATGGCGCCGTCGTCGAGCACACGGGACGGCCGACACGCAGGGTCCGCGCCCAGGTCCAAGGCGAAACGCCGCAGGCCCGCCCCACGGAAGTGGCCCGGGAGCCAGTGGCAACCCCTCGCTCTGAGGCAGCCACGGCTGAGCGTCCGCGTTCCACACCGCCGGTCCGTAAGCTGGCGCGCGATCTTGGGATCGACCTTCAATTGGTCCCCGGCACTGGTCCAGCGGGACTCATCACGCGGGAGGACGTACAGAACTTCACGGGTGAGGCGGAAGGCACAAGCGCGGTACCCACAGGGCCGGCAGCCACCGGCGGGCGGGAAACCCGTTCACCCATCAAGGGCGTCCGGAAGTTCACAGCTGCCGCCATGGTGCAGAGCGCATTCACCGCGCCGCACGTGACGGAATTCCTGACGATCGATGTCACTGCCACCATGGAATTGCTGGCACGACTCAAGGCAAGCAAAGCGTTTGAGGGTTACAAGCTCACTCCGCTCACTATTGCGGCCAAGGCGGTCCTGATAGCGCTACGGAACAACCCAACGTTGAATTCGCGCTGGGACGAGGCGCGCCAGGAGATCATTCAGTTCAATTACGTCAACCTTGGCATCGCGGCTGCTACGCCCCGGGGCCTGACAGTACCGAACATTAAGGATGCCGATCGCCTGACCCTGCGGGAACTTGCTACAGCGTTGTCGGAACTCACAGATACCGCACGTGCCGGCAAGACGTCTCCGTCAGATCTTTCGGGCGGCACCATCTCCATCACCAACATCGGAGTATTCGGGATCGACGCCGGGACGCCCATCCTGAATCCGGGCGAGGCTGCCATTGTGGCCTTGGGTGCTGTGCGGAAGGCGCCGTGGGTGGTCGACGATGAGATCGCCGTACGACAGGTGATGTCCCTGAGCTTGTCCTTCGACCATCGCTTGGTGGATGGGGAACAGGGTTCACGATTCCTGGCGGACCTTGGCGCTATCCTGTCCGATCCGGCCATGGTGTTAACTATGGTCTAGCTTCACGAACGTAGGAAGCTGCGCCGGCCCACCCCTTTACGAGTGCTTGCAGGAAACTGCGGCTCAGGGGTGGGTCGTCCCGCGTTCAGTCTTCTGTGGGCGTGGTCCGATTGGAGTGGACATCGCGCCAGCTGTGTTCCGGCTCAAAGCCAAGGAGCCGCCGGGCTTTGTCGATGGACAGCATGGTTTCGTGCTGGCCCAGTTCCTTGACAACCTCGACGCCGGGAAAGACTTCGGCGGCCAGCCCGGCGCTGCTTCGGCTCATCACGGTGTCCGAAGCGGCGATGATGAAAGTCTCGAAACCGGGCGCACCTTTCTCCAACGCGCGAACTACTGCCTGGGCGCCGTCGCGGGCATCGATGTAGCCCCACAGATTCCACTTGCGAAGGGTGGCGTCCGAGTCGTAGGACGGGAAGGCGTCGTAGTCTTCGGGGTCCATCACGTTGGAGAACCTGAGTGCAGTGATGCTCAACGACGGGTCCCAGCGCGTGAGCTGGATGGCCATCTGCTCCTCAAGGTGTTTCACCAAGGAGTACGTGCTTTCAGGCCGGGCCGCGTACTCCTCATCCACGGGAATATAGGGAGGGTCGATATCGAAAGGGAGCCCTAGGACTGTCTCGCTGGAGGCATAAACCACCTTCTTGATGCCCGCTCGCCGGGCTGCTTGGAAGACGTTATAGGTGGAGAGCATGTTGCTTTCAAAAATTGCGGCGTCCGGAGCCAACCCCGGTGCGGGGATGGCGGCCAAATGGACGATCGCGTCCAAGCCGCTGTGTTGATCGTCCAGGCCGAGGACGACGTCCAGGACCTGGCCATAGTTGCGGAGGTCTACGTTGACGTAGCCGCGGCCCCTCTTGCCTGCGCGGTCCATGTTGAGCACGTGGTGACCATCCTGTGTCAGCCGGCGGACCACGCTCCTGCCCAATTTTCCGCTTCCGCCGGTTACGGCAATCCTCATGGTGCGCTCCTTGATAGTGGCTGGTACCAACCCTGTTGCTTTATGGATTCAGTAAGGGTTCGAGCTTCAGCCTAGGCTCCACTTCCGCCCCGCACAGCCCCTGAAACTGGCCCTGTGAGTCCTAGGAATACTGGAACAGCCCAAGAACATACGGGTTGACTGTGCAGATTGCAGATTGCAGATTGCAGCTTGCAGCTTGCAGCTTGCAGGGGCAATCAGGCAACTGGCGCAGGTAGAGGCAGGGGCCTAGCGCCCGTCTGTGCACGCGCGCAGGCACCCGGCACCCGATCTGTGCATCGCATTCGGCACCCTTCCGCAGTACCTGGGCGGCCCTCTGTCCGCACGCGGCATCGTTGTCGGGCAGGTTCATGTTCTGAGGGGTGTGTGGTGGTGGTTGCGTCGGGGTGTTTGTTTGGGGTCGATGTGTGGGGGTGGGGTGAACCAGGGCACGCCGGTGGTGGTGGTGATGGTCCAGTTTTC